>JBDKUD010000055.1:0-7596 GCA_039679805.1 Syntrophomonas sp.
CCGCAAATCACAAAATCAATAAACTTATGCTTATTCATAAGCTCTGCAGAATCAAAAGATACTTCCGGTCCCCCCAATACAACAGGCGTAAGCGGGGAAACCTTTTTATAATCCTGGCAAACCTCAATAATCTGTTTAATATTCCATATGTAACACGAGAAGCACAAAACATCAGGACATTCCCGGTAAATCTCAGCCATAATTGCTGACAAAGGTTCATTAATGGTAAACTCGCTTAGACAAATCTCCAGATCCTTGACCTGATCACAGGCAGCACGCAAATACCGTAAGGCCAGTGACGAGTGTATAAATTTAGCATTTAACGTACAAAGTAAAACTTTCATTTAACCCCCTGGGTAGGAATTTATTCAACGCAGATTAACACTGATTTTTTTTATGATTAACACAGATTTTATTACTGTATTTTAAATTTCAGTATTAAGGAATCCTTACTTTTAACTAAGTTTTTGGATACAAAATATATCAGATAGTATTATTATTTATTGTATATTTGACTTAAACCTCATGTCCGGGGATTACAATTATGGTGTAAAATTTAATATTACTATAGCAATTACATAATAAAAAAAACTGTGTCTTCAAACTTAAATCTGTGTACCTCTGTGTTGAATTTACTAAATTACTCTTCACCGATAATAACAATTTCCGGCTGCAGGTTTACTCCAAACTGTTGACGGGCTTTATCCTGAAGGTACTTAATTAACTGTAAAACATCACTGGCAGTAGCATTTCCGATATTTATAATAAAGCCTGCATGTTTGGTTGATACCTCAGCCCCGCCGATCCGATAGCCTTTAAGCCCCATTTCTTCTATCATTGGTCCTACATAGAAACCCTCCGGTCGGCGAAAAATACTCCCGGCACTTGGATACTCCAGGGGTTGCTTTTCACGACGCTGACTGGCAAATTGACTCATTTTATTTTTAATAGCTTCAATATTACCATATTCTAATTTCAACACTGCAGAGACAACAATATAACCATTAGTTTGAAAAGCACTGTGCCGATAGGAAAACTCCATTTCGGTACTGTCAAAAGTCTTAATTTGCCCATCAGGGGCAACAGCCTGAACCGAAACGATTACATTTTTCATTTCTCCATCATAAGCACCAGCATTCATAACAATTGCGCCACCCAGACTGCCTGGTATACCCTCCGCAAATTCCAGTCCACTAAGCCCACTACCTGCAGCTTTTCTGGATAGTTCGGATAGTCTGATTCCCGCCTCACAATATATTTCTTCACCTGAAAATCGAATATTCTTAATGTTATTTCCTAATTTTATTGCTATACCTCTAAAGCCTTTATCCCTGACCAAAATATTACTGCCCAATCCGAATACTATATATGGAATATGGTTACCCTCACAAATAGTAATTATCTTTTGGAGTTCTTCAATATCTTGCGGCATAACCATCGCATCTACGGGTCCGCCAATCCTAAAGGTAGTGTGTTTTTTCATTAGTTCATTAAATATTATTCTGTTTGGAGCTATTAAAGCAGCTAACTTATCATACATACCCATGTCTCCTTACTATATGGTATGCTCTATTCTATTCTTAATTAATATTATTCTTGACCGGTAATCTTTACCGCCAACCTTGAAGCTTCGGGCATAAACAATAATGTAGCATTTTCTCCCTGCTCCTGCATTGCCATAGTAAGAGCTTCTTGCATACTATGGGCAGGAGTAAGAAACATACTCTGCACTTGCTCATCGGCAAGATTGCTAACCAGTATTATATTAGCCTGTTTAAGAATTCTACAGATAGCAAAAGCTTTATGACCGCCCAATTCAAAACTACTTGAAAACCGCTTAAATATATCTTCGGGAGAATTAGCTGTAATAACCCATTCTTCAAACGTCTTTTCGCCCAGGCCCTCCCGGCATTCTGCACCAAGAATTATTGTTCCTCCCGGTTTGACAGCCAATACCGCCGCGTCCAGAGCTTTCTGAGCCTGATACATATTTATATCCTTGGGATAACCGCCGCAACCAGCAATAACAATATCAGCTTGTTGCGGTATATTAACAACATTAATCTGCTCACAATGTTTTACCGCTTCCATCCAAGCTTCATACACATCACCGGCAGCAGCGAATACAATGTCATGATTAGACCCTAAAACTACATTAATAATGAAATCCACTTCCGCCCTTCTGGCAGCTTCAATCATAATATCACTTACCGGATTATTTTCGTAATTCCCCAAACAGGCCCGTTTGTCACTCATCATCTGGTGGTTGGCCTCAATTAACTCCCTGGCTGCAACACCTGGTAAGATGGATTTTCTACCTCCCGAATAACCTGCAAAATAGTGCAGAGCTACGACCCCGGTGGTAATTAGCAGATCAGCTTCAGCCACTGTTTTATTAATAATAAGGTTCATGCCATTGGACAAAAAGCCCAAAGATTTAAGGTTTTCATCACAGTTGTGATTTTCGATAACATACTTCTTACATATTTTATCTCCAAAAATAGCTTCGTTATCCTCACTAGTGTGAGGCCGATGTATACCTGTGGCCACAACCAGCTTAATGCTATCACTAGGAATACCAGCCTGTTCAATTTCAGCCAGTAATGGTGGTAAAATAATATCATAAGGAGTAGGTCGGGTAATGTCATTAACAACTATAACTGCATTTTGGGCTGATTTGCTTTTTATAATTTCCGGTAAAGTTCTGCTGCCAATTGGGTTATTCAGCGCATTAGGAATCAAGTCATCTCCAACAACGGAAGATGCCAAATTTCTTGGTTCAACTATATTCAGCAGATTTTGTTCGGGAATATCTAACTGTAAATATTCAGTTCCGTATGCCAGCATGTATTTCATATGCAACCACCCTACATAATTTTTGTTCCTGTGAGTTGAGACAACCCACCGCTTATTGATTCAGTCTAAATTATATCCTATTTTGCTCTATTATATAAAGTAAACTCAGGTTAACACTCCCAATCTCATATCATCAGGATTGTCCCAGAATGTGCTATAATGAAGCAAATTAAGGTTTGGAGAGTGATGCCATGAATATAACGGAAACGATAACTATTACACAATTGGTTATTACCCCCAACCTAACATTGGCTGAGGTAGCTCATATATTTATTGAAAATGACCTCGAAAACACCCGCGTAACAGACGATAATGGTGAAGTAGTAGGCTATATTAGCCAAACTCACCTATTACAGGCAATCACCAGGGGACTGACACCCAACACGCCAATTGAGGAAATAATGTCTACTAACCTGGAAGAATTTGAACCTGACCAAATTAAACAGTATTTACCTGAAAGCTCTGAAAGTCAGTCACTTCCTATTAATGTCAGACAGGCTCAGATGATGGCCCATTACCAACTTATACAGAAAAACTATGAAGAACTAAAAGCCTGTTTGGATTCTATGTATAACCCAGTAATCTCTGTAGATTCTAATGAGAATATTTCTATCTACAATGCCGCTGCCGAAAGGTTTCTAGGTATAAAGGCTTCAGAAGCACTGGGCCAGAGTATAAGGAAACTTTTTGGCATAACAAAACTGGGAGAAATTATCAAAACAGGACAAACTCAAACTTTCCAGAAGGTCTGGAGAGGAAAAACCTTTCTGTCCAATCGTACTCCAATGTATAAGAAAGGTAAGATTGTTGGTGCTGTGGCAGTTTTCCAGGAAGTTTCTGAATTAGACAATGTTGTTAAGGAACTAACCTATTCTAAACAACTTAACAAAGAACTTGATGCCATATTTGAATCTTCTTTTGATGGTTTATATTTGACTGATGGTGAAGGAAACACTTTAAGAGTCAACAAAGGTTTTGAAAGAGTAACTGGCGTACCCGCATCAAAATGTTTGGGACGTAATATGGCTGACCTGGTTAAAGAAGGCATTTATTCACGTTCTGGAACTTTACTTGCCCTGGAACAACGCCAGCGCGTGACAATTACCCTGCAGACTGATATTGGTAAAACTGTTTTAGTAACTAGTAATCCTATTTTTGATAATAATGGCAGAATAATTTTGGTAGCTACCAATGCGCGTGATGTAACCGAACTAAACGAATTGCAGCGTAAACTAGAGCAGGTTGAAGGTTTAAGCCGTTTTTATAAAAGTGAATTACTACAATTAAAACTTCAGAATTCAAAACAACTGGTAGTTCATTCTCGAAAAATGCGCGATTTAGTAAGCATGGTTATTCGTGTAGCTGCCGTAGATTCGACAGTTCTTATTCAAGGTGAATCAGGCGTTGGTAAGGAACTGATTGCTGATATTTTGCATGCCAATAGCAAAAGAAAAAATGGTCCGTTAATTAAGATTAACTGTGGAGCTATTCCCGAAAACCTGTTAGAATCCGAGTTATTTGGATATGATCCGGGGGCATTCACTGGAGCCAGTAAAATTGGTAAGGTGGGGCTTTTTGAACTCGCGAGCGGTGGAATATTGTTCCTTGATGAAATCGGAGACATGCCAATTAATTTACAGGTTAAGCTTCTGCGTGTCATTCAAGATATGGAAATAACCAGAGTAGGCGGCGTAAAGCCTATAAAAGTTGATCTAAGATTATTTGCTGGAACCAATCGCAATTTACATGATATGGCATCCAGAGGAGAGTTCCGACAAGACCTGTATTACAGGTTAAATGTAGTTCCGATTTTTGTTCCTTCATTAAAGGAACGTACTGAAGATATTCCGGTTTTAAGCAAGTATTTTCTAGAGACCTTTAACCGGAAATATCACATGAAAAAACGTCTATCTGTAGACTCTATTGCATGTTTCATGGATTATGAATGGCCGGGAAATGTAAGGGAACTTGAAAATTTAATAGAGAGGCTAGTTGTTACTACTCTCGATGACGAAATTAATGTATCTAATTTACCCTTGTGGTTACAGCATGCTACAAATCTTCATGAAGAGAACACAGGCATTATAACATTACGTAATGCTGTAGAAAATGCTGAACGCGAAGTACTGCAAAGTGCCTTTTCTCGTTATAAATCAACTTATGAGGTTGCAGAAGTTCTACAGATCAATCAGTCAACCGTAGTAAGAAAAGCTGCCAAATACGGAATTACCCCTATCTGTAAAAAATCCAGCGGTAGGTAGGGGAACAACCTACCGCCGCTGTAGTAATATATATGTCAGACTCAATATTTTTTGCTTCATATTATTACTAGTTCAACCGCACTTCCCCATTTGTAGTGATATTAATTTAAACTCCAAATACTAAGATTCGAATTTTATTTATGATATTCACCTTAATTTTGGTATATCATATTATAAGTTTTTATTGTTTTTTCTCCAAATGTTCGCTTTTTGAGCTGCTTGAACTAATTCATCCTTAAAGTCAGGATGAGCAATAGCAATAAGAGCTTCTGCTCTTTCCCAGGTGCTCTTGCCTTTCATATTGGCTATACCGTATTCGGTAGCTATCATATGAGTAGCAGTTCTGGGATCTGTGACTATCGAACCTGGAGTTAATATTGGCTTAATACGGGAAGCAAGACTTCCATCTTTGTTTTTAAAGGTTGAAGTCATAGCTATAAAGCTCTGACCACCCCTGGATTTGTAGGCTCCTTCTACAAAGTCAAGTTGTCCGCCGGTACCACTGATGTGCTTGGTACCAACACTCTCAGCACTCACCTGTCCGAAAAGATCTACTTCAATACAGGCATTAATTGATACGAAATTATCAATTGAAGCTACCACTATTGGACTGTTGGTATAATCAACCTGATATGCTATAACTCCGGGGTTATCATCGATAAAATCATATAAATCCTTGCTGCCCATAGCAAAAGAAAATACCTGTTTGTATTTATCTATAGACTTTTTAGCTCCGGTAATTCTTCCTGCTTCAGTCATTTTTAGATAAGCGTCCACATACATCTCAGTGTGAACTCCCAAATCCTTGAGATCGGATTCTGCAATCATACTACCGATTGCATTGGGAATACCACCTATTCCTAACTGTAGGCAACAGCCATCATATAATTTTTCAATAATATTAGCTGCAATTTTTTGTTCCGTTTCGTTCGGTTGTGCAGCACCTAATGTAGGCAGCGGATCATTTTTCGTTTCTACTACGAAATTAACCTGAGAAATATGAATGCTTTCCTGTCCACCACCCAGTACACGAGGCATATTAGTGTTAACTTCTAACATTACATATTCAGCATTTTCAACAGCTGCTATAGCTGAAGGGCAACCAGCACCAAAACTGAAGTATCCATGTTTATCCATAGGGCTTACAGTTGCCATGAAGATATTGTTTTTTACTGCATCATTTCTGGTCATTACCGGGCATTCATGGAATTTCATCGGTACATAATAAAGATTTCCACCATTTATCCATTTTTTATCGTGGCCGGATACATGCCAGCTCATCCATGTAAAATGTTCCCCCGTAGGGTCAGCTTCCAGAGTATAATGTGGATAAGCTCCAATGTCACATCTTATTTTGACATCCCAGAGTTCATCCTTGCGTCGTGCTAAAGCGGCATCCAATTCATTGGCACCGCATATTCCGAAAGCATGCTCCACCCAATCCCCCGATTTTATAACTTTTACCGCTTCATCTGCAGTAACCAGTTTCTTTTTATATTGATGTTCAAAATCCATGGGCATTCCCCTCCCTTGAAATTATAAATTCTCTAAAAAATATAATTTTTATAGAAGGAGCTCTTGCAAGCTCCCTCTGAAATTATTTTTTAATATTCTAAGTTGGAGATATCACCTTATACAATTGGTTATGATAATGCTCCCTGCCCTTAGGCAGGGACCATCTGGATTACATAAGTGCGTCTTCAGGGCAGTCAATGGCGCTGGTATCAGCAACCTTCATGGCCTTCAATGTTCCAAAGATGCCAGGAACAATGTTCATGACATAGAATTTGGAGCTGGCGATTTTGCCCTTGTAGAAGTTCGCATCGAAGTGGTCGTCGCCCAATTCGGCGAGTTTTTTAGCAGCCAAGAGGCCCTGGTCGAGCATCATCTTGCCGCAAACGATCATGGCACTTGCATGCAGTATACGGGTCGCAAAGAGCTGGATCAATTGCTTATTGGTGGTCTTCCAGTCAGCTCTGAGCGCTACGATTTCGCTATAAGCGCCAAAGGCATCTTCCATCATCGCGAATTCATTCGCAAATTCAGGAGATTTCTTCGTAGCGATGAAGTCGGCGATTTGAGCAATCCACTTCTTCATTGGTTCGCCATCCTTCATGGTGGACTTGCGGCCGGTGAAGTCTTGTGCCTGGATGAAGTTGGTACCTTCCCACAGGGAGTAGATCTTACAGTCCCGAGCCATCTCAGCCGGGGCATACTCTTCAATGAAACCATAGCCACCGAGGCTTTGAATCGCCTGTTCGGTGCTGATCCACGCCATATCAGACACATAGGCCTTGCACAGCGGGATTTGGATCATGGTCATGTCATCATAGTATTCCCTCTCTGCCGGATCGGCAGCATCGTGGGAAAGATCTTGATAGAAATAGGTGCTGAATAGCAATGCCCGGCAAGCTTCCAAAATGGATTTCTGGAACAGCAGCATGCGACGGACATCTTCGTGCTCAATGATCCGGACACT
>JBDKUD010000384.1:0-27624 GCA_039679805.1 Syntrophomonas sp.
GTTGCGAACCAAAAAAGCAGCACTAATGCCATCAGTAATATCACCATCCTGCATCAAGCGATTCAGGATTAATTGGAGCATCGAGGTTGAGGCACTGGAGTGAATCAAGCCCATATCTACCAGTCGTATTTTATTATCCTTGCCTAGAAATGCCACGTTCTTATAGCTGCGCCATATGCTCTCCTTAATATCACGCCGGGCTTGCTGCAGGTTGGTCTCCAGTTCTTTAATCTGGCTTTCATCTAATCTAAGGCTTTCCTTATCTTGTTTTATTTCTTCCCAGGCCAACAGTTTACGGGCTTCTTCTTTCATAGCTGTATCGGAATCAGCTATCGCCCAAATAATTGCACTCTTGAATGTTCGTGACGAAGTTCCATAAGAACGTGTCATTTCATCTACTAAATTAAGCGTTTTCTTGTCCTGCAAAGAATTCTCGGGGTCCAGTACAGCGATGTTTAATATAGCACGGTCCGCCACTGCACTACTTTTAGCCGGGAAATATGCCCTTTCTACTCCGATCCCCTCGGCAAAGACCTTTTCCACCTGTTCCCGCACCCGTTTATTTATCTGCTCATCCTTAATATTAGCCCGGCGATCGGCCAGAAGTTTAATCAAATTTGGCTTTATGCCGAAGCGGTACCGATTACGTTCAGTTGATAGGAAATAACAATTGCTGGTCAGGTTATCCAATACGGTTTCGACATTGGCGATATCCTGTTCCGGGTCACTCACCGCCAGGCGTATCTCTGGAATGGTTGCTTCCGCATTAGCCATCCCCCCGTTTGATTCAAAGAAAATACTGGTGGCTACCTTGCGATGTAACCGTGCTTTCTTTATGGCCTCTACTGATTCTTTATCCAACCGTAAAGCATGTGCATCCCTTTTTCCACAGATATCGGTAGTAACCGCACCGATTAATTTACTTTCCCCTAATTGTTCAAATACGGCCGCTTGAAAGAGGGGCTCATCTAGCGGAGCGGTTCCCAGGCCGATTAGATGATCCCGATGAGCACCCTTAAACCCTTCCTGATAAGCCCGTGATACCCATAAAGCTAAAAGCCTTAGTATTCCCCTGGTTTGTTGAAAGCGCGGCAATACCTGCCACTTGCGTTCAAAGACTGACAAGACGGAAGGATGAAAAGGATAACTTGCCAGGAATGCTTCGCGCGGATCTGTCGAAAACCAATCCGGTAATTGAGTACGGTTATCAATAATCCAATCTGCGTATTCCACGCATACTTTCCTGCCATCGTCGGGGAGACCGCCCCATTCAAATAATCTTCGCCGAATAATCTCAGCAGTTTCTGATTCCGCCGACATAAATATGGGCTTGCCTATCCGATCTAACAGCTTTTTAAAGCGGTCATAATCAGACTGGTCATCTGCCGTCATCTCCAGTTCTGAGGCCGGAATAGATACAGCTAAAACCACGTTTTTCATACCGCGTACGGTTTCGGAAAGGTTTTGCATAAAATCGTAAAACTGGCTGGCAAGGCCACTCTTGCGGTTGCGGCTTACATGATTCATCAACTCATCCATCAGGATTAGACAGGGAGTCTTATCCGGAAGTATCTTACGAATAACATCACCAGCAGGGGCAATCTCCCGACGGTCGTGTTCAGCCACTTGTGCAAAACCCTCTGCCCCACCCAATTGGAAAGCTATCTCTCCCCAGGGTGTCTTGCGTTTAGGTGTGCCATCATCGCCACCTCGGCCGGTGAGGGAATCAAATTCGGTACCTACAAATACAGCTACTGAAGCCTGTGGAACCGTATTAATACCGGCCTTCTCTAAAATACGGCGTACACCGGTTAAATTATCGGCTTCCGGCCCACTACGGGCCAGATGATATAGAACGCTTAAAGCATGGGTCTTCCCTCCACCAAACTGAGTCGCCATATTGAAAACCGCCGAGGTCTCAGTGGTGATACCAGATAGCCTCCGAACCGTCTCAGCGGCAAGCACTATAAGATTCTGGGTTAAATAAGTGCGTTCAAAAAAGCGTCGCGGATCCTGGTAATCGATCGGTGCCCGTCCATCTCGAATCTGGTCCAAGTGAACGGCAAACTCCGATGCATCCAGAGGCCTGCCTTCGCGCAGGTCTTCCCGCGGTGTAACGACTTTATACCATGGTTTAAGCGCCATTTTCATCCCCCATTTTATGTAAATGTTTCAGCATATACTCAAAAGCCGCTAATGTGTATTATAAACCCAATCCTTTTTTGCGGGCCAATACTCCATCTACCCAGCGTTTTTCATCACTGGTGGTAGGATAGAGGGCCGATAGAGCCTGCGCTAGTTTCCAAAAACGCTGGTCATGACCTATGCCGTCTTCCACCAAGAACCGCTTTATGGCCTCTGCGCGACCGGTGGCAAAAAGCAGCATACTCTGATGGACTCTATCCAGAACTGTTGCTCCAACCAGTGGAGAGCCGACATGACGTATACCTGGTTCAACAGCTGAGGTACCTTTTTCGAAATCTTCAGTTATATCAAACAAACTGGGTTGAACTTTTTTTACCTTGGCTGTTTTCTTTACTGCCACTGGTTCTTCTATTTTTCCAAAAAGATACCGCGCTCGATCCTCTACGGGCAGCAGGCGAGCGGTATCACCTTTTATTTCAACAATAGAATTTAGTTTATCCAGGTGAGCACCCAAGCCCTGGGCAATTTTTCGAGCCGTATCATACTCCAGCAGATATCCACTCGATTTGGTTTTGCTGGTTGGTTTTTCATCATCCTCAGAATCCCGCTCATCGCCATTCAATGCCTCGCGGTTAAGAGCAACAGTTACTTTTGAATCAAGGTCTTCCTGGCCTTGGGCGGTAGAAAGAGTCCATAGCCATATAGCAGTTAACCGGCTATCTTCTTCAAAGCCAGAGGCATCCGCATCACTAAAAACTACGCTTAAAGCTTCCCGCGAAATGGCTGCCCAAACATGCTCCATATATTCTTGTAACAAAACCTGGTCACCATTGGGTTTTTCCACGCTGGAATAACGAGAGAAAACTTCTAACGCAGGTCCAAGACATGCAAAAATTGCATCAGCACCCACTACCCCATTTTCAGCCAGACCTGGCATCCATTCATGGATTTTTTTCGGTAATTCTTGTAAAACATCACGCCAATCGCCGATGAAATCCTTGCGCAGAGATCCGTCTGCATTTTCGCGAGGACGACAGACCAAGTGAATTGAGGAAGCTAAAGCTGCGGAATTCATGGCCCGCAACCGAGAACCCATTTCCGTATCTATAGGCCAACTGGCTGTGATAATCCAGCCGGCATCAACCATGGCCTGGAGTTGTGCCTCCCATCCTTCGGTCGATTTATGAGCAAACACCACAATACCAATACCTTCAGGAGCTAATACCCGTCGCCCTTCAGCCATAGCTTGGGCCATGCTTTTTTCAAAATAGCCTTTGTCTTTCCCTTTTACTTCATCTACTATGCATTCTTCTTGTTTGGGAGAAAGCTCCATGCTTAATAGATTCGGATATATATCTCCAACACTTCGCTTTAACCAAACCAAAAAGAAATCAGAAAGATCTGCGTATGGAATTGCATCATAATAGGGTGGGTCTGTAAAAAAGACATGTCCTATATCGTCTGGCAACGAACTAGTTAATGCAGATGATAATTCAATTTGGCCGGTTTGCTGAACTGATGATGCATTATTGATCGCAATTATTACACATTCAATAGCATGCAACCAATCTCCAACAGAATCACCAAACGGTTGTGCTTCAGCAAAGTCCCACACAATAGGAAACGCTGCCCTGGTAAATAAATGTTGCAATTTAGGTCCACTCGGATTCCATGTACAACAGGAATTGTTATGATCTGCTTGTCTATCAAGGGCAATAGCACAACAAGTGCGAACAGCATTAACGAAGTCCTTATCTGCAATTTGAGAATCATTAACTCCCATATTTATAATTAAACGTACCAAAGTAGTCATCATTAAAGCTTGACGGCTGGTAAAAAAGTTTTCATATGAGTCTATACCGTAATTTCGTTGTGAGAAAGCACGTCCGGCACCACTACCACCGCCTAGTGGCGTTGATTCATCCGGCACTAATTTCAATGTTCCTCCAAAATTAACCTTACGTCGTTCCAACTCTATGCAAGCCTTTTTTATTGCATCCATATCATTTTTATTTGGCAGTCGGAAAAATCTGCCCTGTTTCTCAGGATGAGTAGTGACTACACAAAATAACCTTGCATCATCAGCTCCCCCATTTCTTGATTTAAGTTGCCTTCGCACAGAAGCAATCGGTGTTGTATATCCGCAAATAGGACACGTAGCTGAACCTCGTTTAATAGTACCTTCAGACACTTCACGAGCTTTAGCATTTTCTATTATTGCAAAATCAACCTTTTTCCCTTTAAGGTTTGGGATCATCCTCAAAGCAATTAATTTTCTTTGCTTTTTCGAAAGCCACATAGAACGAAGCAATGGAACTTCAGCGCCACACCCCGGGCCTTCGCAGCAAATAGTTCGCGCCCACAGATAGGCAATAGGTGTAGAACCGTCGGGATCCTTAGGGTAAAACTCCTCAAGTTCTTTTTCAGCTTCTTTTTTTATCCAGTCTCCCCATTCTTGAACAGCATTAGCTAGTTTCAGCCCATAACGTGGGATATATTCCAGAACCACCTTGTTTAGTAATACCGCTACAGGATTGAGATCAGAAGCAAAAGTATCTGCCCCTATCCTTAAAGCCTCCAACGGGATAGAACCTCCACCAGCAAAAGGGTCAATTACTATAGGGTGGGTGTTATCTATACCCCCCAAACTTTCATATGCCACCTGGGTCAACTTACGGCTGGTTTCTAAAAAATTAGCTACAGTTGAGTTTTCCCAGTTAGCGAAATCAGTTATAAAATCCAATAGAGCTTTACGTAATACCATGTCATCGTCCAGTAGCGTAAAATCTTTATAGATTTTCAAAAAATGTTGAAAGCTCTCCGCACTTAGAAGCTCCATATGGTTTTTGGCCCAATACAACATTTCTTCACGTGCCACAACCTTAAATTTCTCAGGACACTTAGGATCCACTGGATCAGGCCACAGAGATGCACACAGAACCGCCCTACAAGCTCCCAGTGGTCGCCTGGCCCACCATAAATGTAAGGTAAATACATGCCCTTGACGAATACTTTTTTCTCTCCGTGCATGAGCAGATATCCTTTTGATAGGTAAATCTACTTCTATTAGCCGTTTAGGATGCTCTTGCATTATTCATCGCCACTTTCAATAAACTAATTAATGATTGTATTTCCTGAATATTTAAAGATTGAGCATATATTTTTGAAACCTCGGTTACTAATGCTGTATCATCAATGCTTAATCTAGTTGCAAGTTTTTGGAACCATTCGTGATGATCTACTCCTGTTAAACTCGTTCCAGAGAATTCATTCATATTGAGATTGTAGTTACTTTGAATATGTTCAATAACAACATGGTTAAAATATAATTCCTTTTCTGGTGGGCGTGTTCCTGGAAGTTTAAATATGTTTAGATTGTTCTGTCCTTCTTTATCACCATCCCTGACTGCTGCTACAGGTAATCCAGTATTAGATAAGGCCTGCATTGTTTTTTGAATTATTTCTGTATTGCCACATGGGTGTATTGCCACAGTCTGCAAAAAATTATAATCCCCTAATCTAAGCATTTCAGACAAAACTGCTTTTGCACACTCATCTTCCACTAAAATATATAGTGCTTTTACATGACCGTCAGCCATTAAACTCCTAGCTTGAAGAGACGTTATTCCAGGGATGGTTGATGTTCCAGTATTTTCATAGTTTATGTATACTCTGCTTGCTGTTGAAAGTGATTCTAAGAGAAATTCACTATGGGTAGTTATTATTATTTGGTGTCCCTTTTCACAAGCTACATCCACTAGATAGCGTCCCATCTCGTGTTGAGCGCTAGGATGTAAAGATATTTCAGGTTCTTCAATTAGCACTAAGCTTTTTGGAGGAAGGAGTTCAATTGTATTTATTAATTTATTTACTCTAAATTCACCCCAACCCATATGTGCTTCTGAATAGGATAGCTGAGAACGATTAACACTTAGGAAGTTCCCGCTCCTATCAGAATGTTCAACTGTATTATCAACTACATTCTCATATGCATAGCCAAGAATTCGACTAGTCCATTCTTTCACCCTATCAGGGAAAGTATTAGTCTCTCGCACAACTAAATGTTGGGCATTACGAATTAAAAAATCATTTTGTTCTATTCGTGGTAAGAACATACCAACTGAAGCAAAAAACACATTTCGTTTAGGCCGTCTTTGGTATCCTCGCCATCTACTAGATTGGCTGTTACGGGTGAGTGTAACCGATTTACTATTTCCTGCTTCTTGCCAATATCGATATTCGACCGAAGCTGTATCTGTAAAAGGCCTTGGATCAAGTGTACCCACTACAAAGAAATCCTTAAGATAATACTGACGCATGCTATCGTCATTTCTAATATAGGCTGCTGCGGCCAACTGTAAGAAAGTTGATTTTCCGGTTCCATTAAGGCCGCATATTGCTGTTACCGGACTAGTAATATCTAAAATAATATTCTGATGACATCTAAAACCCTTTACAGTAAGTCTTGTTAATATGTTCCCAAAATTCGCATAGCGATGAGCCGGCTCAAATTTGCGTTGAAGTGTATTCCTCTTATCTGCCATTAGTTTGCCTCCAATATTACATTTGCTCCTACATGATAGTGTTCGATCATTACAATAGTCTGCCATCCTAAACGGGCTGGATTCTGGATTGGATATATCTGGGGCTCAGTGGCACAGTTAAATACCACATAAAGCCAGTAGTCGTCCTTTAATCTCTCCGCAGTTTTATATTCATTGCTGGTTAAGGCAATCTCACCGACTCCGGCCCGACCCTTGACCTCAATAAAACGAACATCTACAGCTGTTTCGGAGTCCTCGGCATGAGGCTTGCGAGATATCAGATCAAAGCCACGGTTTTCCTTCTCAACCGAAACCGGTTTCCGACCACAGGCTTGTTCATATTCCATGGCTTTCTTAATAGCTATAGCTTCAATTTCTTCGTCCCTAACCATAGAAGCCATCTGGGGAGTCTTACGTTCGGGATGAGGTAAAACCCAGGCTCTGCCATAATGAATTATATCACCGATGGTACAGGATTTTTCTCGGGCTAAGTCTTGTAAGCGGCGGTCCAAACGTTCGTTTAACTCATCCAGTCTATCTTCGGTGGTTTTTAAATTGGCTGCTATTAAGGGATTCGGATCATCGTCATCCTGCTGTTGATACAGTTCTATCATGCGAAGTTGCTGCCGGTTGATCAGTTCATTAAGGCTAATCTGCAGATGTTCGGTGATAATCTGAGTTTCTTTTTCACGTTGCTGGCTAACCTCATCCAGCAACGGCTGTAAGGCCTTTAGCACCAAATGCTGTTCAATACTTTCCCGTCCGGGCAAATTTTCATACTGAGAAATCTCCACTACCCCAGGAACAGGAATCAAGTCCAGAAAAATGGTAGGTTGACGTACGGACATTTGCCCACCCGGCATAGTTTCAACCACAAACAAGCGACGGTGTACTACATTGCCCAGACCGTCTTTGATGGAAGCCGAATATACATCCAGGCATACCGGTTCCTCATTATGCAAATCATAGAAAACAGCGCCATGCTTCAAGTCTTCCTGAACCTGCTGCAGTACATCTTCCCTTACGGTTTCAAATAAGGGATGGCCTGGGGTAACCCATTCCAGAGTGGGATCCTTTTTTAACAGCTCCTTGTCGAAGCAAATTTGTTTATATTCATGGCCCAATCTGCCAAATCGTTGTTCAAGTAGTTCACCAATTTGCCAGAGGTTGCGGGGGATCCGTCCGGAACGATAAATATGATCCCCTTTGCGAACTGCTTTGGCGGGAACACCACTGACTTTGCTGGCATCCAAAAAGAAGTCCTCAATTACTTCCGGAACCAGGCGACGTTCTCGCGCTTCTGCCGACTTGCCAATAATAGCTGATAAATTAAGTTCCTTTTTGGCCAGTCCCTCCAGGGCTGAATGAGTAATATTCTTAAATCGTTCGGTATCAACCTCTTGAATAATTCGATCCTTGATAACATCTTCTGTAGTATTGCGGGTGTACATATTGCGCACCATTTTTTCCAATTCGTTGGCTGGGAAAATATCACCCAAAACATTAAATACTTTACCAGTACGTTTGGGATCCAGATCATCCTCGATTTTGCGAATGCGTTCAAAGAGTTTGTTTAACACCCTGCCTTCACGGGTGTTGGTAGATACAAAATTTAGAATCAAACAATCTTTTTCCTGTCCATAGCGATGAATCCGACCCATGCGTTGTTCCAATCGAACTGGATTCCAGGGGATATCATAGTTGATCATAAACCAGCAAAACTGCAGGTTTATTCCTTCACCAGCTGCTTCGGTGGCCACCATTACCTGGCAGTCTTCTTTGAATTCCCGTTCTGCGTAAATTCGGGTACCAGGAGTATCCCGATCACCAATCTTCATGCCGCCATGAATCTGGGTTACAGTTAGCCCCCACTCTTGTAATTTTCCCACCAGGTAAATGAGGGTATCTTTATGCTCGGTAAAGATTAGCAGCTTCATTTTGGGGTCATCAAAGAAACCATGCTGAATTAGGGTATCTTTTAATTTAATAAGTTTGCTTTCAGCTTCTCTTTTCTCTAAATCACGAGCCTGATCAATCAGGCGTCCAAGTTGTATTATTTCTTCCTGCAGTGCTACCGGATCAACTGAGGCAACAACATCTTCTAGTTGGGCAATGATTTCCGCCTGCTCTTCTTCGGTCAGATCATCAAAATCCTCGGGTAATTTTTTATTAACCTGTTGTTGGCGATATGCTTCCGGATCAGCCAGGATCTGTTCACGCTTCATTTTCATTCTTTCCAATGTTCGGCGTACTGCGTAGACACTGGAAGAAAATCTGCGTTGCAGCATAGCCATTGTAAACCCTAAAGCTCTGCCTCGAGCTGAATCGTCCTGGGCTGCTTTTATGGATTGATCTTCTACATAACGGGTTAAGGCCTCATAAAAATCCATTTCATCTAGATCTATTTGGAATTCAACCGTCTGCACATTGCGTTTGGTAAAGAGCGTCATTATCTCCCCGGTATCCGGGTTAGGAAAAGTTACAAGAGCTTCCTTGACACGGCGCAGATAAAACGGGGCAATCTGCCTGCGCATGGCTTCTTCCAGGCTTTTAATATCCCCATATACATCCTTGTCCAGAAGTTCGAGGAAAAGGCAAAAATTGGTTGGATCCCCTTTATGAGGAGTAGCCGTCATGAGCAGATAATGGTCGGTCATCTCTGATAGGGATTCCCCCAATTTGTAAGCCAATGTCTTTTTGTCTGCACTATACGCGCTCATTTTGTGAGCTTCGTCAACGATTATTAGATCCCAATGACTACGCAATAAACTCTCATTGGCATCTTCAATACGAGATACCCAGGATATTGAGGTTATGACCTGGTTTTTATCCTGCCAAGGGTTGGCACCATAATTGGCACGCAGCACATCTCCTCGTATAACTTCAAAATTTTCTCGAAAACGATCTTTCATTTCACGTTGCCATTGAAAAGATAGATTGGCCGGAGTTACTATTAAAACTCGTTTTATGATACCGCGAATCTTTAATTCCTTTATTAATAGCCCTGCCATAATAGTCTTGCCGGCTCCGGGGTCATCGGCCAACAGGAAACGAATCCGAGGTAGTTTCAGAAAATAATCATAAACCGCTTCCAACTGGTGCGGTAATGGATCAACCCGAGCAATGGAAAGTGAAAAATAGGGATCGTACTCATAGGCCAATCCCAACCGCATAGCCTCAATACCGAGGCGAAAGCGTCTGGCATCGCCATCAAAAGGCTCTTTATCCGGTGTAATATCTAAATCGTTTAATTGAACCAGGGACAGAATATTATCATAGGCCTGGTTTGTTTTTAGTCCCTTGCCGAATATTCTTATTGAATCTGCCAAAGGTATAGTAGTTATTATCTGTATGGATTCAGGGAATAATGGTCCCTTTATTACCACATTGGGCTTTAATTGGTCAAGATATGTATGAATATCGCTCATTAATAATCCGACCCTTCTCTGGATATTACAATGTATCTTGTAATATCTTATCTATTATGTAATAAACCATAATCATCTAATTTACTTTAAGTGCTCTTCTCTTTGGCAAGAATCTCCATTAAATATATCAACGTCCCACCGCCACCATCCGATAATAGAGGATTATGTAACCCTTCGGGACGCTAGCGCTTTACATAATCTCGTATTATCCGAAGGTGGCTATCCCGGCTCCGCACGTCCCTCCAGGCTTCCCTTTCGGCGCTCACCCACGCGCGCTACGCGATTACAGGCGTGGATGTTCGCGGCCTTCCGGGACCTGCTCCGCCTCGGTGGTTGCCCGCTCCTCCGGCCTCCGCTTCGCTGCACCCGGACCAGCTCCCCAGTGAAGGCCGGGTGGGTTGGAGCACCCTGGCGATATCAGTCATCCCGCTTCAGGCCCAGGCTCCGGGCTTCCCGATCGGCGCTCACCCGCGTGCGCTACGCGATCACATACGCGGATGTTCGCGGCCCTGCACCAGCGCCTTGCACTCGGTGGTCGAGGAACATCATGCCCTTCGTTCCGTCCCTTCACTCCAGGCATCATGTTCCCATAGGTATTCTTTCCGGATACCTACTCCATCTGAGTCTCACGGAGTGCTTATAGTTATCGCCCCGTAGGTTTTACTGTCCTGCATACTCTTTATCTTTACTTGACAAAATTCCATATATTTTTCCAAATTCCTGTAAAACCAAGTCATATATTTCAATCATACTATCATGTCAACGATATTCCCCTATCCAGAACGTTTGTTCTTGTTTGTGTTACAATATAAGGAAAAGTCCACTGAAAGGATGGTCGATCCTACTGGTTTCATCTCTCTGCCCCCAAAAAATAGAGGAGGTCCATGGCCAGCTCATCGCCTTTTATCCTATCTATACCGATCAGGGAAGCTTAACCCGGGTGATATATAAATTAAACGGAACGGAATCGGTCGCCAGCCTGGAGGATTCGCGCCAGGTTGAGAGCGTCAAGCGCGCCCTGGCCCGCTGCTATGCAGTGGACCTCCAGGCCCAAACCCATTTATTGCGCAGCAAATATCACCGGCGGATACTGCTGCATTTCTATTTGCCGGATGGCCAGGTGTTCGTGCCCTTTAAACTGAGGGAAAGCAGGATAAGTGGGGATGCCTGTTATGGCTACATTGATATTGACCAGGTAGCTCGCCTGGTGCAGGGCAGCAAATCCCATGTAATGCTTAAGACCGGTGACAGGCTGCCCCTTTATAGCAATATCACCACCGCCCGCCTGGCCTATTTTATGGGCTTGGAAATACTTGCTGACTGTGTCAATCCCCAAGAAGATGCCGATTTGGATTTGGTCAACGCCCTGGCGGTTTTGCGCAAAGTGTTCGCGGGCGAACCCCTGCCCAGCCAGGAATCCTCCAGGCATTTCCGGGCAAAGTTTTTGCCCAGCAAATAATTTACTGCCAGGTTCAATGCCTAGAAATAAATAATTACCGGCTGCCAGCGGCTATTTGACATATGAATAGCCGCTGGCATTTTGTTTTTATCGATTTTGAACGATTCGCCTGGAGGATTTGAACGTTATACGCTATGGCCAGGGTCAAGGATACATTATGACCACTAAATAATAGGAAGGAGGCAATCCGATGGCTGTAACTTCCACTCCCACTTCATCCGATTTTGCATTGGTTTACGATAACGCTGGGAAAACCGTTACCCGCCGGTATTCAGATCTAAAAGTCGCGGCTACCGATGACAATGTGTATTCGGTGGCCAGCTCCTTGAACGGCCTGCAGGATCAAACCCTGGTCGCGGTTCAGCGCAGGGTTGACAGCGAACTCGTAAACGCTTAAAAAGCCCACCCCATTAATTTGCGGAAGGAGGAACAATGATGCGGATATTGGAAATGACCTTCAGCACTGAGCTGGGCAAGTCTAAGACCCTCCGGGTTTATAACGCCAAAGATCCGTTGACCGGTGCTGAAGTTGCGGCTGCCATGGATAATGTTATCGCCAAAAACATATTTACCGGCAGCGGCGGCGAAATTACTGGGAAAGTCAAAGCCCAGGTGGTTACCACCAGCACCGCCGATCTGAATCTTGTTTAATATGTTCGCCATGCGCCGGGATGCATCTTCCCGGCGCAAACATTCAGGAAGGAGGCTGCAGCGTGGACGATATTTTGAACCTCATTGCAAATGTTGGCTTTCCCATTGCGGTGGCCGTTTATTTATTGGTCAGGATTGAAAGCAAAATAACCGGTCTGACCACGGCCATAGGCGAGCTGCGCGAAGCGATCCTGACTATGCCGCGCGAGCAGTCACAAACGGGCTATACTGCAGCCCGAACAACAGTGAGGGAAGGCATATGATCATCATTCCCACCAATCTTACTTTCGGTCGATTATCCCCGCGCCGGGCCACCCGGCGCATAATAATCCACCACTCCGCCAGCCTGGATGTATCGGCAGCCACCATCCACGGCTGGCATTTACAACGGGGATGGAGCGGGATCGGTTATCATTTCGTAATCCGCCAGGATGGCAGCATCGAGGCGGGTCGCCCAATGGACACCATCGGGGCCCACGCCGGCCCCCCGGCCAACGGCGACAGCATCGGAATATGCCTGACCGGCAACTTCATGGAATATACCCCGGCCGTCCAGCAGCTGCAATCCCTGGTTCAGCTGGTGGCTTATCTGCGAGAAACCTACCAGGCCGATCTGGAGGTCCTGCGGCATAAGGATGTGGCTTCCACCGAGTGCCCGGGCGATTTATTCCCCTGGCCAGAAATAAACGGGGCTCTATACGGCCCGTCAAGCGACGAAAACGATGGAGGTAATACTATGGAACCCTGGAAAAATGACATTATGACTCGAGCCATGGATAAAAAACTGATTACTCAGGAGCATGATCCGGATAAGCCGGCTCCCAAGTGGTTTGTCCTGGCCATTGCCCTGAATATATTGCAGGAGGTTGAAAGCCATGGCGAAAAACAATAAGATGAACGCCAAGCAGTTTGCTTTGTGGATGGAGGAGCAGGCCGGGGCCAGCTGCCGGGTGGCTCCCGGGCGGACTGAATGCGTAATTGATATTAAACATATCGAACCCGGCAGGTTTGCATCTTTATATGCGGTTGATTCATCCACCGGTCTGTTGGTTGTAGAGCTAGCGGATAGCTTCGCCAGCGAAGCCGAAGCCTGGAGGGCTCTCGAAACCGAGAGCAACCCTGCACTTTCTCCCCGGTTTTTTGACGAATGGGTTAGGGAGCAGTATCTGACCGACAAATCCGCCCAGGTGGAGCAGTTGTCAATATAATATAATCATTATAGATAAAGAGCCCATCTCGCATACCACCGCGGGATGGGCTTTAGAACTTTACCAGTCAAATATTGAATCTTGGAATAGCACCGTAATTACCTTCAAAATAAGCCTTACATACTTTCTTATCAAAACGCTCGCTGAAGGTATCTAAAGAAAAAATAGTTGATCTTCCGTTCTCATCTTTATCAATAAATCCAATCTCATCCTTACGAAGTAGATCAAAATCCATTAATTTTGATTCATGTGTAGTAACAATTAACTGAATATTACGTGTTGAAGCCAATTTTAGATATTCTTCAATAAACTTATATGTTAGTAGTGGGTGAAAACGTCTGTTAATTTCGTCAATTATATATATTCGCTCACTATCCTTACTAAGGAGTACCTCGATTAAATCCAGCAAACGAATTGTACCATCTGATTCCTCTTCCAAAGAAAAAACTGCGTTAGTTCTTTCATGCTTAAATTCTAGTGTTTTGCAATGCACATTATCGTTTTCAATTTCAACAATAAACATCAATTTTTCTTCAGCTGAACGGAGCATAATTGCAGGAGTATTATGAATATCTTTTTCTTTATAAAGCTTTTTTTGCTCATTGAGATGATCAACTATATTCTGCATTAAATCTTTAGGCAGGTTGGCAGTCACTTTTTCTAACGCGACATCTGCAATGACAAATTCGGAAACACCTGTGCCAAAGTCAGATAACAGCTTACCAATTTGATTAACACTCTCACTATCCGTTAAATATGAATAATTAGTTATTGGTCTGTCAGGGTAGTTTACGCTTAATTTATATTTAAACCAATTATATACTAGTTTGTATATCTTTATATCCGAGTCGTTAGCATACAGTGAATCCTTATTTTGATTCATCAGTCGCAGAAAAAGAATGGAACTGTCTTCTTTTACGTCTTCCGCATATATTTTTAAGCGTTCGTTTATGGCAGTATCCTTAAAATAAGAATTAACCTCGTACTTACCCGTAGAAATATCTCTTAAAAAAACTGTCTTATAAGTTTTGCCATACCGTATTTGCTTCAAATATTCTGTCACAAAACTAGCAGAACTTAATAATAGGTCAAAACCATATACATATTTTTCATTTCCTATTTTAATAGTAAATTCAAAATGTGTGGGTTTATTTTTATTGTCATCTTTTAAACGACAATAGCAATTGCTGCAACTTGTAGGGACTCCTCCTACAATAACAGTTTGGGCAAAATCGAAAGCAGTTACCAAATTTGATTTACCTGATGCGTTGGCCCCGTAAATCGCCATAAATTTAAGTAACTTGAAATTACCATCTGAATATACTCGTTCAATCTTACTGCGTACTTTTCCAGCTTCCATGGAAAAAGTCTGTACTTCATCAAATGAAAGAAAATTAGCTACTTTAAATTCTGATAACAAAAATGACACCACCCCTATTTATATCATTTAATAATATAGGCGATAATTTCACAATTGTCAATCGAATCAATTGACCTATTGCTACATTATCTAATTAATTGTGTGATTTTTTCACATAATCTCAGAAAAATATCTTGACGGTGAATATCTGGAATGATATTGTAATACTTGGATTAGCACTCGTAGGGGCTGAGTGCTAATTGGGTCATACAGGGATGCCCCTTCCCTGTTGATTGATACACAATTATAAATGGTGAGCAAGCCACCGCAACGCTTGCAGAAAGGAATAATTCATGAAGCTAAAAGCATTAACTCATTATGATGGAGATATGGATACACGGTTCGGGGATTGTATACTGCTTTATGACAGTGCAACTCTGATCGTGTACGACTGCGGACACACGAAACATGCGGAAGCAGTTGAGGCGTTCTTGCAGTCTAACCCATTGATTTCACAGGTGCATATCGTTGTGTCACACAATGATAGCGACCATACCAACGGCGTATGCGGTCTGCTTGATTGGTTGTATGGACGGAACAAATATACGGTAAATGTTTATTCACACCAGTATCTGAGGCATGTCGATACTATTCTGGACAAGATTGATGATGGACGCAGGAACCGTGATAGCTTGAAACAGTCGTTGTTGGCTGAATTTGACAACATTAAGACGATAATAGAATCTGCGCAAGGGTATGGTTTTCCTACGGTGGAAGCATTGAGTGAAACAAGTGTAGGTAACTGCACAATTGTTGGGCCTACCATAGACGAATTTACTGATGTCGCGGCCAAGGCGGTAGACAGTCGAGTGGACAATAATATTGGCGAAGGACACGCTGAGGAAACGGTGATGAATGCGGCAAGCGTTCAATTAACGTGCAAATTTGACAATGCCGAAACTATCCTGCTATGCGGCGATGCATCACCCTCATATTTGCATAGTCTTGATGGCTATGACATTATTCAATTGCCGCATCACGGGCAGTTAGATGATGCTAAGGCGATATTTGAGGAATTGACAGATTCGTATAGTAAGACGTATTTCATTTCAGACAATACAGGTTCAGCAGCAACGAGCGGAGGTTCCGACCAGCTGGTGCAATATATGAAAGACGAAAAGTATAGCCCTGCGCTGAATACCAAAAGTGGGTTGGTATTAATCCCCGTAAGCGGATATGTGAGCGTAACGAGTAAAAAACAACAGGGAGTAAGACTTGGTGAGATGGATTATAGGTAGCGATATTGCTGGCGATAGCAACCAGAGGCAGGCACGAAGGGATTATATTAAACTTGTGACAGATTCCGAAGTATCGGCTTGGGGCTTCATACAGGTAAACGGACAGGTATGCAAAGAATATCTTTGCTGCCTGTCAAATGATGGGGTGGACGGGACATTCATAACAGCACATATCGGCGATGTTGACAAGCTCTGTTCCTGGAGAGGAATTTGTATTGGCGAGTTCGTTGTCGCAAATACCTGTATCGTGAGAAAAATGTTAGGTAAGGAAATATTGTATCAGATGATGAATATTAATCGGGAAGTCGATTTATTTTTTGCTAAACAAGAATTGTCATTAGACAATAGAATCTTATGGCAGTCAACGACATTATCCAATATAGGTCTTTTCGGCTTCCAAACGTCATTGTCAGAGCGTCAATTATACAAGAACAGGAGTAAAGGTCTTATGGATGCAATACGGGTGTCATTCGATCGAGTATCGCCTGTCATACTAATAGGAGATTAAGGAGTGGCTTCTATGAGCAGCATTCTTGAAAAATTGGGCTCATATCAAATACTGACCAACCTATTACCAGGGGCATTTTTCGTATTAGCCCTCAAGTTTTTCTTCGGACTGATTCTACCAACAAATGTCGCCGAGGATATAGCAGTATATTACTTTATGGGACTTATTATTAATCGAATAGGTTCTTTAGTCGTGGAACCTATTTTGAAGAAATTTCATTTTACCCAATATGCATCATATCCCGATTTTGTAAAAGCTGCAAAAGCTGATACAAAGGTTGACACCTTATCAGAAATGAATAATTATACTCGTTCGCTCCTGACGTGCGTCTTGCTGCTTCCGGTTATGCGGATATTACAAGCATGGTCATTAAAATGGACATGGTTTTCTTTGAATTGGAAATGGTGTTTAATAGCTCTCCTTATTGTGCTGTTTCTATTTTCTTACCGGAAACAAACAGATTACGTCCGTAAACGTGTGGAGGCGGTTAACAGTCACAAGGACGAAGAAATTGCCCAAGATATCGTATCAAGTTCAACTTCCCATTGTGTTTTATAACCGACAAAATATCATAAAGGTAAATTCAACTGATAAATCAGCAGCAGCGGCAAAGCTATCCGGCTCAGCAGGTAATAGTCTACAATTATGATGCTGGAGGCCAGTGTCCACCGGTCGATCTGATTGGGACCGCAATCAGATGATTTAAATCTATAAGTTATGTAATTGACCGCGGCCAGGCCGATTATGATAAGGATCAATGTTCCCATGATTGCGGCCCAGTTGGTATCCAAAGCTATTATACGAGGTTCCCAAATTGCTGGCCAGAAATAATAAACAGCCTGGATTAACAATGCGATCAATGCGAAGGTTAGGAGTGCGTAAAACACGATCTTTTTCAGGTTTATAGGCAATGATATCGGTTTTAATAATAAATCCATCAAAGCTCCACATAAGGAGCTTTTTGTGTTCGTAGATTCGGCGGCAATGATGGATGCATCCATAATTATAGGGACCTTTTTTTCTCTTATACCTGGAGGATTTTTTTCGCAATATTCCATCTTGGCGGCGGGTTTATTAATATAACAATTGTCTGACAATGATAATTCCAGCCCGTGCCTGGAAATCCATAAGTCCAACATGGTCTTGCATTTTGGGCACAGCCCTTCTGCTAACTTCTCGGGTTGGCTGATACCGATAAAGTTTATATGGTTTACCATCCTGGCCGGTTTGACTTCCGATTCAGCCCCGGCCAGTGTTCCTTTAAATGTGCCAACTTCATCTATAAATTCATTCGAACTTTCCATGTGTTACTCACCTCGATCTGATTTTCCATATTCAATATCATCGGTAGTGACCCCGAAAAACTGCGCGATAGCCCTGGCCTTGGCCAGTGGTGGTTGCCGCTTGCCGGTTTCATACATGGCCACGCTGGCCGGGCTGATTTTGGTCCCCAACTCGGTGATCTGTTCGGACAATTGGCATTGCGATAAAGACTTTTCTTTTCGGTATAAGGCCAGCGGCTTCATAATAATTCTCCCAGTGTTTGGAAATCTTATTTTTAGTATATGCTCGTTGTGAGAAATGTCAATGTGCTCCAGTGCATAACGCGCAATTTCTTTTTCCCTTACAAATTGTAAGTATAATTAAGCTCAGTGAGGAGGCAGGGTTGTGTTAGGCCAGAATCTGAAGAAATTAAGAGAAGTAAGAAAAATTGCCCAGAAGAATCTTGCCGATATGCTAGGTGTCGGAATTAGTACCGTGGCCGGATGGGAAAGGGACTATAGAAACCCTGATCTCGAAATGCTGGTTAAACTTGCGGACTTTTATGATGTATCTGTGGATTCCCTGCTGGGCCGTCAGGATTTTGATGTTAAGGTGGATATTGATTCGGATCGAATTAAATATAAATCCGAGGTTGAAAAATTAGGCGATGAAATAACCCATTCCATAAGTCAGGCAGTCACCGATGGTATTCTTACCGAAGCCCAGGCAAGAATCAGCCTTCAAGCCTGCCAACACATTATGGCGCTTATGATTGAATCAAACCAGGAAAAATAGTTTTTTGGATATAGGAAACAATGAGCCAGCCTGCGCTCAATTTGTGAGCAAGAGCTGGCTTTTTACATTCTTTAGTATAATGACCTGTATCGGCCCTGCAGGTTTTGCCGCCTTGTATGCGGTCGATTCATCCACCGGCTTATTGCTTATAGATCTGACGGATAACTTTGCCCGCGAGGCCAACGCCTTGATCCCTATCAAAACTGAGAGCAGCCCGGCAACGAACTCTCTTTTACTTATTGCCCTTACTATTAAGCAGAGGTCGTAAATTTCTGATTAGATATTCCTCTAATTCTAACCTTCCAAAGTTTATTTCATTAATGATTACCTTGCATTCATTGATATATTGAGTGATTTCTCGATCTTCCTGCATGTTTACAAACATTCTTTTCTTGTCAGTGGATTGCACTCCTAATTCGCTTTTGGTTTTTAAAGTGAAAGTAAATATATCCACTGCTATATGTCTGCGAAATGCAGAAAACCGAGTTTTTGTGCTATGTGTAGTATATCTTTCCAAGAGGCTTGTAGACTCACCTATATATATTAAATCGTTATGCGAATTGAAAATAATATAAACACCGGGTATATGGCTAACATCAACTTTACTCCAAGGTATTGGACGTTTGGAAAATACCGTCTTTTCCGCCTGGCACAGCAATCCGAACGCATTTTCCTGTATGCTATCCCATAATCGAGTTGAACTCTCGGGCGAAAATAGTTTTCTTTTGTTCACTTGAAATTTATTCAATGGTGCTGGTAGGTTTACAATTCCAAACTCTTCAAGATCTTTTCTGCCCAATTGTGTTAATAGATGTTGTATCTTAAACTCGTTCATACTCAAACCCAAGGGTAAATTCAATTCTTTTCCATCTTTCAAGTAATTTTTATAAAAGGTACTACCTTTCAAATGTTCTTTGCGTCGCTTATCTAAATCCGAAGCTTCGCCGATATATAATGGCGTTCCATTATGCGAGATAACATAGTTACCGTAATTCTTGGGAAATTTATTATCAAAATCATAATAAAGGCTATTCGATAATTTGCTTAAACCCTCGGCCAGGATATTGTTTGCGTTATTCTGAAGATACTGCCAATCAATCTTTCCATTTGCCTCCATTAGCATCCTCCATCTCTGACTTATCAAATACTCTTCTAATATCGGCTTAAGCTGTTCTTAATGGATAATTCCTACAATCATTTTGTATTATACCACTGATTTCCATAACAATATTTACTAGCATCTGCCCCGCAGATGCCACCTTCGCCGAACCCACCCGGACCGTGCCTTCCTAAAGACTTCTCGGTTTACATAATTCCTATTCCAGGATGGACTGGAGCGAAGCGAAAGGCACCCCTCGAGGGTCCTTCGTGGAATAGTAATTATGATAGACCGGTATCGCCCCAGTCCCCGCCTTTAGCCGGGAACGTGTGCAGCGAAAGCGGAACAGGTTCCTCCAGCCCACACAAAAGCAAAGCATTCGCCCAGGCCGTTTTATCCTCCAGGGATTAAAAGATAATACGGCCGCCCATCTTAGACAGCGCCATAAGTTTTTTCTGACATAGGAAAGGACAACATCGAGGGCATGATGGCGAGAGCGGAGCACAAGCGCAGCCGTCATGATGCCCCGGGCAGCGAGCGGAAGGCGCTGGCGCAGGGCCGCGAACATCCGCGTATGTAATCGCGCAGCGCACGCGGGTGAGCGCCGATCGGGAAGCCCGGAGCCTGTGCCTGGAGCGGGATAGGTGCAGTCCCGGCGCGCGTTGTGCGTTGGGGCGCACCGGTGCTCCATCAGCTCCAACCTACCCAGCCACCACCGGGGAGCTGGTCCGGGTGCAGCGAAGCGGAGGCCGGAGGAGCGGGCGGCCACCGAGCGGAGGGCGATGTCTGGAACGAAATGAAGCGCAGCGCGCAGCATATTGTAGGACGGAGTTAGCGGAGCTGCGGAGCGTAATGTAGAGGAGGACATGGCACGGAGCGGGATAGGGGGAAGTCCCGGAGCGCGGGCGACAGCCCAGAGCGGAGGGGCTTGCCCCGGTGTGTTTTGTTTTGCACTGTCAAAACCGAAAAGGCTTATAATTTAATATAGGGTGGCAGATGAAACTAATTTTGTTATTTGATTCTGATAAACAAAATTGATAAAGAAGGTGTCACATTTGAGTAATGACTCACAGACAATGATTAGAGCCTTTAAGACTGAACAAATGGCGGGGTTAATTCTAGATATATTAAAAAAGACAAGTGCAGAAGTTCGTCGAGTAGATTATTTCACTGGTCAACTATCTTCTATTCTTGCATTCGAAATAAACCCTATATGGTTAGGAAGAAATGTCTCAAATGGTATTCTAATTGGAAATGGGTATACAAGTTATAGCGAAGAAAGAGTTCCTCCGGATTTGAGAACATTATTCGATAATGCTGTTGAATTCTTAAGGCAACAAAGATTAATAAGAAATAATCCAACTCAGCGTTCAGATGATTTTATAGTATTAACTGATGCTGGAAGAGATATTAATATAAATTCCGTTTTTGAACTTGATATTCAACGAGATCCGGTAGAGATTATTGCAAAATATAAAGATGCTGTATTCTTAATTGAAACTTCAAAAGATGGGGATATTGCATGCGGTACATGCTTCTTAGCTGAAAATAATATATTCATAACCTGTAAACATAATGTTGAAAATCGAGATTTCAAAATATATCTAGATTCTAGCACTCCACTGGATAAAACCCTTTTTGATATCAAATATTGCGACAATTATGATATTGCTGTAATAAAATTCAACTCTCCCCGATATAATCAAATGTTGATTGGTTTACCAAATCTAGTGTTGGAACATGAAGACATAGCACCAGGAGATAGGATAATTACAATGGGATACCCATTAATTGCATTAAGAAATCCTGCATTATTGAGTGATGTTCCTACTTTTCAAAATTATACATCTTGTTATATGGACCAAATAAAATATTTAACATTCAGTAATAGCGTGGATGGTGGAAGTAGTGGGGGACCTGTACTTTCATTAAAAGGTAAAACCGTTGGGGTTATTTCTGAATTAACCGAACAATCTGAGGATAGCCGTGGTTTAATTAGAGGCTCAATAGCTTATGGGCATGCTGTTTCAATAGAATATCTATTGAATGATCTTCAACAAACCAATGAATAAATACCCTAAGATTACAGGCAAAGATATTTCAAATTATCATCGACTAAATATCTCTCTTGCCCACAAGAATTATACTCCAGAATATCCGCACTATTAACTTCTTGCCTTTTTCCTCCAGTCTTCCCCCCTAACATTAAGCCCCTCGCACATTTCCATAATCCTGGACACTGACCGGCTGCCGATCTGGCCCTCCAGCTGTTTCATTGAGCAATTGGTGGTGAATATCGTGCTGCGCAGCATCCGGTAGCGCACATCGATCAGGGCATAGAGCTGCTCTTCCACCCAGTCGGAGGGCTTTTCCGCGCCGATATCATCCAGGATGACTAGGGCGTCGCTCCGGGCCCGGCGCAAAAGACGGCGGGCCGGAGTGCGTAGCTGTTCAGCGCTATATGACTCCCGCAGCAATCCCAACAGGTCCACCACCGAAATTACGGAACAGGAATAACCCGCATAGACCGGCTGACCGACATAAACCGTATCGCTGGCCGGTGTTCCGAATTGGTCGCTATTTTTTTGTATAATAGCCCGGAGGATCGATACGCTCAAATGGCTCTTGCCCGTACCAACCGGTCCTTTCAGAAAAAGCCCTTTGCCCTGGGCAATATTGTCCAAACCATTGGCGGCATAAGCCCGGCACTTATCCAAGGCCCGCTCCTGTTCCGGGCAGGTGGGCATATATGTTTCAAATGACGCACCGGCCAGGCGCGGTGGAATCCGGCAGGATGACCATACCGCCCGGAAGCGGGCTTCTTCACTGGAAGAATCCCTTGTATTCATCATCTTCCTCCCCATCAGGCTGCCGCCCGACCGGCCCCCGGGCGGGTGAGGCGCGTGCCTGTATCCGTCTCGAGTTCAGCCGGTCATAATGCTTGCGTAGTTTATCGACACTCAGTATATTGGCCTGCCAGAAGCTATCGCCCTGGGCGAAAAGGATGACCTCCCTCACTTCCTCCGCGGGCCGTTTATCCAGGCGCAGGATGGAGTCCATCCCCCTGGCCCATCTCTGGATGTCAGGCCGTTTAAAGCCGGGCAAATGTTCCAATATTTTCACCAGCAGCAATTCGGCCAGTTGAAATTGTGGCATGTCGGTAGAATATATTTCTTTTTCTTTCTTTGTCTTTACTACTGTATTTCGGACCGGCTCAATCCCAGGCTCCGCCAAGGTTTGATCATGGTTAAGGGTTGTCTGATCAGACAATACCACCCTTGTCTGATTAGATAACCCATAACTTGTCTGATCGGACAACCCCCCGCTGTTTTCCGTTGTCTGATCAGACAACCCCTCCAGGCTGCATTCATAGATCCCCTCTTGGGCATTGGAGGATAAAGCCTGCAAATCAATGCAGGCTTTATCCCAGCTGGCAATACTGCTGGCAAAGGCATAGACCGGGGTTTTGCCCGGGGCATAGAAAGGCCGGCGGATTATATTCTTTTGCAATAAATCCGCCAGCTGCCGCGATATGTAAGCCTTGCTGGTGCCGCAGGCTGCCGCGAAATCCCCCAGGGATATGGCATCCTCATTTCGGTTCCACCCGTAGGTGCGCCGCAGTAGAAACAGGCAGATGCCTATTTGGGTGGCATTCAACTTGACCAAAGCCAGTGCCTCCAGGATCAGGTTGGCTATCCGGGTAAAGCCATCATCACAGTCCGCCTTAAAGATTTCCCGGTCGCCCCTGGGCATCCGGCCACCCCCCTGCTGGTATAATTCTTGGCGTATATAAAATGTTTCAGGGCCGCGCATACCAGTTCCGCCTGACAGTAACAATCACAGGTGCATATCGGATCGAATGCCCCGCTTTCCAGATCCATCTTTCCCACCACAAATTTATCGTCAGCCTTGCAAATCTGCCACTCCATCATGAAAATACCTCCCCGCTCAAGTATTCACTCCCCGGGATAATCCCTGGCTTTTTAATATAAGCCGGGCTATTCCCGGGGCTTCCATCCCAAACACCCCCGCCCCGAGTTAGCCCGCCGGGGTTTGTTATCGAGGCGGCAGTACGGCTCCCGGAACCGGCATTTACACCGTTCCTTAAAATTATCGCCGCCCTCAGGCTTCCAGAAGAAGCAGGTACCGCAGCAGCGCGCAATTTCAATACCGATCATAACCAACCCCCTTCCCTCCCGGGCGGCGCTTAATACCATATCATCGGGGACTGGATATGCAGCCATTCTCCTTCTGCAAAATCCACCCTCAAATAAGGGATCTCGTCCTCAACATAGCGGACTTTTATGGGCTGGTGCTTCTCCGGAAACTCCCAGGCCCCATAAAATTTGCGCAGGAAGTTTGCAAACAGGATCTTTTGTTCTTCATCCAATTGTTTATATCCGTCCACTTCACTGGGGCCGGTCAGTACATCGCCTTTATAGCTGACGATTTTGTCCTTCGGCAAAGATGCAGCATTCATTTAAGTCCCCCCCTATAGTTGTTTGAAATAAATACAGAGCTGGGCCGTCACCGTCATAATAAACAGTACTGCCGCCAGAATTATTAAAACCCGTTCGAACCAGCAGACCTCAATGCCTTTTCCTGATTTGGCAGCTGCAGCTTCGATGCATGAATAGACCTGGAGGGTGCTTTTGTCCGTCCCGCCCTCCACCTGGTCGCGTAACACCCACCGGTCGCCGGCCCGGGCAGAACTCCTAGCATTATTCACGGAGTTCCGGCCTCCTCTCTGGGCAGCTGCCGCGTATTTCATATTTGACTTCCATTTCCGATTGGTAGTTATGAATGGTGCTATGTGCCAACTCCGCCGTCCTGATCAAGCCCAGTTGTTCCAGGGCTTTGCGGCACAGTTCCTCTCCATAGACGCTGTCCTCAACCGACAGGCAGTTGATTTCATTGACAGTTTCAGCATAGGCTTCCTGGGCGCTTATGCCGGCATCAATTTCAGCCCGGGCCTGGTTGATTCTGCTGAATAGCTGGCACATTTCCTCCAGCTCAACGCTGTTAAGATCGCATTTAACCATCTTCGCCTCCCTTCTAAGCCGAGATATTGCAGGCTTCATAAATTTCGGGGAAGACTTCATGAATAGCTTCAAATTTGAGCAGTTTAGTTATTAGTGCCATCTCCCAGTACCAGAAATCTCTATGTCCGTTTATCTTTCTGGCAAGACTGTTCTCAGATATTCCGGCCATCTTTGCGAGTCTCTCCTGGGTAATCTTTTTTTCCACTAATATCCCCTTTAGCCGATTGCATTCCGTTCTTGAAGTCATCGTTCCGCCACCATTAATTTCCTTTCGTTAATATTTCCATATTCTAACGTTAATGTTATCGCTTTCCTTTGTTAACGGCAACGGTTATTTTAAATATTTTTTCCTTTCGTATTGTAAACGTTGACTTTAGTAAACGTTGGCCGTATACTTTGAGTGAGGTGGTGGCGTAATGGATAATACAGGTAATGAACGTATCAGCATGAATATCAAATTCAGGAGCAGGTTACGCGAAATGCTCGATGAAACAGGAAGCAGCCAGGCATCTTTGGCCAGAGCTGCGGGGGTAAGCCCGGCGGTAATTTCAAAGTACTTAAATGACGTTGACAAGGAACCTCTTTTCTACATCGTAGCAAAAATCGCGCGGCATTTTGATGTGTCTCCCGAATGGTTAGGCGGAATGAGTGATGAAAGAACTCCTTTTCAAAAGGGCACTATCACAGACATTTATTACAGGTTATCCACTGCTGGAAAAACCGAGCTGTATAACTACGGGCAGTACCTATTAACCAAAGAACAACAGCTTTCGGAGGAAACAGCCATATATGAGCTTCCGCTTAAGGGCACAACAGCAGCTGGAGAGCCTATAGAGTATGGGGATCCCATTTATGAAACCGTCCCGGTCAAACTTATACCGAAGAGCGCCGATTTTGCGCTGTGCGTTGCTGGCGATTCGATGGAACCCCTTATAAAAGATGGCTCGGTTGTATTTGTAAAAGACCAAACGGTGGCCGAAAACGGAGAAATAGTAATCGTTGAAGTGGATGGAGCGGTTACCTGCAAAAAGTTTCATAAGCAGGATGGGATAATCGAACTGCAGTCGATTAATCCAAAATACAAACCTATAACCAAATTTGAAACAATAAGAATTATTGGGAAGGTGATAATGTGAAAGGCTATGTACGAAAACGAAAGGACGGCAGATGGGAGGGGCGGGTCGAGCTTCCTCCCGATTCAGGAGGAAAGCGGAGGCAAAAGTATGTGTATGCGGACAAGCGGCAGGATTGTCAACGGCTGGTCAATGAGCTCATATATAAGCTGGAGACATCGGATTTTGCGGATGCCGGAAGGCTTACCGTAGATGCTTACCTGAAAGAATGGTATGGGACTTACTCAGTAAAATTAGCCAATACCACTAAACTAAGCCACAAGAACTATGTTTTCCGGCATATCATTCCCTTCTTCACCGGCTATAAATTAAAGGATCTGCAGCCCATGCATATCGAGGAATTCTACAACCACGAACGGAAACAATTCAAGGAAAAGACCATCCTGCAGGAACATCGCATATTTTCGCGGGCGCTGAAAGATGCCGTGAAAAATAACCTGATCCGGCGCAATCCCTGCCAATATGTGGATGCACCCAGCCCGCTGGAATTTGAAATCAATATCCCCGATGTTAATGCCTTCTACGATATATTAAATGCATCCCGCGGTACAGAGCATGAACTGCCCGTTTTACTGGCGGGGCTGTGTGGTCTTCGGCGCGGCGAGGTCTTTGGCCTGACCTGGAATGACATTGATTTTGATCGAGGCGCTCTGACCGTGCGGCAGGTGGTTAGTGAGGTAGGTCCCAGGCTCGAGATAAAGGCTCCGAAAACCAAGAAGTCCGTCAGAACCATTGGCATTCCGACCGATTTGCTGGCTGTCTTGGAGCAAAATAAGTCGGTAGGGTATGTAGCGAGCCGTGATGGGAAGGTAACTCATATCAGCAACTATTCCGAACGATTTAGTAAATTTCTGAAAAGAAATGGTCTGCCTCATATTCGATTCCATGATCTGCGGCATTTTCATGCAACGTTGATGCTGGAGGCCGGGTTAGATATTCGCTTTGTCCAAAACCGCCTGGGACATTCCAATATAAGTATGGCAGCTCACTATCAGCATATACTGCCGAAAGCTGACAAAGCCGTCGTAGAAAAAATAGATGGATATTTACGTGGGTCAAAATGTGGGTCAAATGCCAAATCCGAACAAAAAAGCTGAAACTTTTAATTTCAGCTAAAGCGCTTGAAACGCCTATATTTCTGGCGGAAGCGTGTGGGAATCGAACCCACCCACGACGGGATCGCCGCCGCGCAGACTGGATTTGAAGTCCAGGCGACCCACCAGGACCGATCCGCTTCCATGTGATGATGTTTCACTATTTCCTTGCTCTATTAACTTGAATGGACTAGCAACTTAACCGTTACTCATTATCATAAGTCCAGTACGCTACTATTCTATCTTTTTCATTACTTTAAAGCAAATAATAGAATTAATTGTATGAATTATTTATTGGAACTGGACCCAATAATTAATGACAAGTGATATCTCCTTTCACATTTATTATGTAGGATTGACAGTTTCTTCTGTTCTTTCCGAATAGAAAAATAATTAACAGTCCTGCTGGACTGTTAATGTTTTCTAAAAGTACATATATTAGGATAAGGTACAATAAGTTTCGCAAATTGAAAAACGCCCAATAGATAAAGGACATGGGCGAAGCTACTTGCTGTTATTTCTATTCACATCATATTATCTGGTTAGAAATGCTACTCACTACTATGACTGATATCCTTTCTATAAATAATCTATTGG
>JBDKUD010000029.1:0-4050 GCA_039679805.1 Syntrophomonas sp.
AAGTTCTTACAAGATTGCCTGCAAAATAATATAAAAATATATTCTACTGACAAGTCTAATTTCGTAGGAATCAGGCGTCCGGCGGTTGAAACCCATAGCTGGCAATCAGACGAAACTTCAATACTGAGTAATTGCCAGATTGTTACTCAGACCAGCAATTTTATGGATATTATTACCTCATAGGGATGAATATTATTATGCCTTGCGTTCAGGAAAATTGCTTTCCCGGGCTGATTATTAAAGAGAAGACCTTAACCACGTTTTGACGTGATTAAGGTCAATTGATGTTATAGGAGATTACTATGCATTGTTATTAGTACTTCTTTAAGCCACTTGCTATTCCAGTAATGAAAATGTTGCTGATAGTGGCGAATTCAATGTTATAGCAATCCTGGTCCACCAGTTCAACTATATAATTGCAACATCCGGGGCAGCCTTCGCATTGACACCAGGTAAAACAGAAGGAATCGGTTTCTTGTACACTCGAATTACCATCAACTTGCACGGCAGCGGGATCTGTCCCTAAATATTCTTCCGCCGCTTTTTCAAAAGTCCAGATACCCAGAGGTACAGGCGCTCCTCCATCACAAATCTTGCTTAGTTTAAAGGCCAGGCGCAGGAAAAACCCCCCGCCATAAGGGCAAGTTTTGAATGAAATAAGACTGGAGAAGTCGATTTTCACGGTTGGATCCTTTAGGTTGCTGGTATCAAGTACAACATTAGCAATAACCGGAGCTTGGTGTTTATATCCACCACCACTACCAATACCATTAGTAATACCACTTGCAATACGAGTAGCAATACCACCATCTGTACAAAGCGGCCCCGGACTCATTCCCGTGCCGCATTTTACTATAGTCTCCATTTCGTGTTTGGGGTGGGGATAAGGTTTACAGTCCATATCATGTTGCGGATAGCGATTAGGTTTGTAAACTTCTACATCATGGTGTGACCGGCAGTTACATTGGCAACCGGTTTTTTTCATCAACATAATACCTCCTTATAATGTTGTTTAAACTTAGCTCAGGTACACCCACACCATGCCATTCAACGGAATGAAGACTTGCTTAGGAATTTTTCCGTGTAAGGATACTGAGTATTGCCAGAAAATTACTATAAAGGGTTCCCTGACTAAGCTCTACATTAGGTTATTCAGGTTATGGTTGTTTGGTTACAACCTTCCTATGTTGCTTCTGCATTTGGCAGTTAATAGCCCCAACGGTGACTACCGGGCTATTATTTTTTCGTAAAGCAGCAGAGCTCGATTATGGCTGCCCAGAGCCATATACCCAGTGCCGGGTGGAAGCTGTAAATCTTCAGCGATGAAATTATTCCAGAAGTCATAAATGAGCCCGGGACGAGCTAATTTGCAAGCTAGCTTTTCCACCGGCATTGTGGAGAAAACCGAGTGGTTGTTCAGAATTAATACCAGATTCGAGCCTAATATGGCTTGCTCCAGATTGGTATATGGTTTAAGCCCTAGTTTCTTAATCTGTTTTTCGGGAACTACAGCATCAAACCCCCGATATTCGCTTTCGGGGAAATACTTTTGCAAAGCTTTAAATATTGGCTTGGCCATACTACCTCGCAGATCGTCGGTAGCTGGATGGCCCTTGAAGGCAATTCCCATTAAGGTTATAACCGGATGCTCAGGAAATCCGGAAATGTTTACCGAGAGCTTTTTTAAATAAGCTATAATTTCTTCCGGTTGTCTTTCGTTAATATTTCGGGCTGCCAGAGTTATTTCCGGCCTAATCCCTATTTCCAGCATTTTTTCAGCCAGGATATAAGAGTCCTTTTCCAAACAGGGTCCGCCCACTGGGCCGGGCATGGGCAAGTTGGTGCGGGGATATCCCAGTTTACCTGCTTCTATGACTTCTCGGGCACTAATACCAAAAGCATCGCAGAGTCGGGCTATTTCGTTAGCATAGGCAAATAGCATATCCCGCTGAGCGTTATCTATTAGTTTTATCATTTCTGCTGTTTCAGCATCAGTTACCCTTACCGTGGTGGGGGTAATAAACTGAAATAATTGGGATGCCCTAACTGAAGCACCGGGCGTTGCTTCACCAATTATTTGTGGGAGCTGGCGCAGCTCTTGAAGTGCTTTGCCCTCCAGGGTGCGCTCCGGGCAAAAGGCCAAATCGAAATTAGCCCCGGAAGACTGTAGAATAGGCATAACGATGTTGCGTGTAGTTCCCGGTTTAAGCGTGGAACGAAGTATTACCAGGTCCTTATCTTTTAGAACCGAGGCTACTTCCCGGCTCACGTTTTCCACCATATCAAGTCTGGCTTTTCCGGAAGCATCCAGAGGAGTTCCAACCGTGATGATAAACACTGTCCCCGCATAATCACAGGGTATTTTCTGAAAACACTGTAATTTACCCGATTCAACCACCTGTTTTAGTCTATCTTTTAAACTTGGTTCATAAAAATGAGGCTTTCCTTTTTGGATTTGCTTTACCAGGTTTGGTTTTATTTCTACACCCAGTACGATAAAACCAGTTTCTGCCATTACCGTTGCCAGGGTCAGGCCTACATATCCGAGTCCCATTATACATACATACTTATCCCGGAAATCGTATGGAATTATTGCCATTAATACACCTCTATTAATATTTTTATTTAATATATGAAAAATGGGTAGCGACTGTTAATAGTTAAAAACAGCTGTTAAATAATAGAAGACCTTAACCACGTCCAGCGCAGTCAAGGTCTTACCAAATGAAAGGTATTATTAGAATTTATTGTGCATATTTAGTTGTTATTAATAAACTTTCTTTAGGCCACTTGCAATTCCAGTAATAGTAATGTTGCTGATGGTGGCAAATTCAATGTTGTAACAATCCTGTTCCACCAGTTCAACAATATAATTGCAGCATCCCGGGCAGCCTTCGCATTGACACCAGGTAAAACAGAAAGAATCGGTTTCTTGTACTGAGGAATTGCCAGGCATGGGGACTGATCCTTCTCTTTGGACTTCTTCTGCTTTTTCAAAAGTCCAGATACCCAGGGGCTCAGGCCTACCGCCATCACAAATTTTGCTTAGTTTGAAAGCAAGGCGAAGAAAATAACTCCCGCCACCATACGCGCAAGTTTTAAAAGAAATAAGACTGGAGAAATCAATTTTGACGGTTGGATCTTTAAGATTACTGGTATCAAGTGCAACATTGGCAATCACTGGAGATTGGCGTTGATATCCATTAACACTAGGTCCCATAACATTAGAGCATATAGGGCCGGGGCTCATTCCCATACCGCATTTCACTATGGTTTCCATTTCATGTTTGGGCTCGGGATGAGGTTTACGATAGTCCATATCATGTTGTGGGTGGGGATAAGGGTTACGGTAGTCCATATCGTATTGCGGGTAGTAATTAGGTCTGTATACTTCTACACTGCGGGGTGGCCTACAGTTGCATTGGCAACCGTGCTTTTTCAACAACAAAAATACCTCCTTAATTAAAATTCTAACTTAGTTCAGATAAACCCGGAGTGTTTTATGTGCACTCAAATTTTTGCTCAATGTGAACAGAATGGTACTGACAAAAAATTACTATAAAGGGTTTCCAGGCTAAGTTCTACCTTACATTATTCGTGGAATTGTTATTCGGTTACATTAAGGAAGGACTATTGATGGTAATTTTGCTTAAACCATTGGTAGGTTCCTCGGATACCCTCTTCGAGTGGTATCTCTGTTCTCCAACCCATTGAATACAAACGGCTTACATCCAGTAATTTGCGGGGGGTGCCATCAGGCCGGGAAGTATCCCACACTATCTGCCCGGAATAACCTACAATTTTAGCCACCATGCCCGCCAATTCTTTTACGGAAAGTTCTTCACCGCTGCCAATATTGATAATGTCAGGTTCATCATAATTACTCATAAGGAAGACACAGGCTCGAGCCAGGTCATCAACATGGAGAAATTCTCTGCATGGGGTACCGGTACCCCAGAGGGTAACCGACGGCAGGAGATTTATTTTGGCATGATGGAATTTTTGTATCATACCAGGGAGAACATGCGAAGTTTCAGGGTCAAAGTTATC
>JBDKUD010000264.1:0-6423 GCA_039679805.1 Syntrophomonas sp.
AGAGTTTTAAAAAGTATTTTGGCTACACCGGGTTGATCAGGTACATCAAACAAACCAAACCGGGCACAATTCAAATCATGGGCAATTCCACTGACTATTCTACTTCTCTCCATTTTAGCAACCTCCGTAATTATGGTTCCAGGATTATTATTAAAACTACTTAGTACTTCTACATCTACCTTGTATAGCATGGCAAATTCACAGGCCCGGGGCTGCATTACTACTGCTCCCAGGCTGGCCATTTCCAACATTTCTTCGTAGGAGATCATCGCCAACTTACGAGCATCTTTAACCACCCGGGGGTCAGCCGTATACACTCCATCAACATCCGTAAATATAAGGCAGCGATCAGCATCCAGGCTGGCTGCCAGTGCAACTGCAGTGGTATCAGAACCGCCCCGTCCCAGAGTGGTGATATCGCCATCAGGTGAAAGACCCTGGAAACCAGCAATTACCACTACATTGTCGTTTTCCAGCTCATTCTGAATCCGAATTGGATTAATGCCACTAATTTTAGCCTTACGATAAGCAGCATCACTTTCAATCCCTGCCTGCCATCCAGTCAGGGATATCGCTTCACATCCCATACTTTTCAGCGTCAAGGCCAGTAAAGCTGCCGACTGTTGTTCTCCGGTGGCGAGAAGCATATCCATTTCCCGACAGCAATCACTAGCACCGGTGGCAGTTGCCATTTCGATCAGTTCATCAGTGGTATCCCCCATAGCAGATACAACCACTACTATTTTATTGCCCTCGTCCCGCCTATTCTTTACTCTGGTAGCCACATTTCTTATCTTTTCAATTGATGCTACTGAACTGCCACCAAATTTAAAAACCAGTAGTCCCAAAAATTCTCACTCCCTGTTACGGGGTTTAACCCCGGTAAAAATTATTAATTAAATTCCTTCCAGTCTTATAACATTATTAATTTCTTTGACTATGCTCATCCCATCAAGAACTGCCAAAGCGTCCCGCAGGTTTTGTTCTTTAACACAATGGGTAATCATTATTAGTTGCGCCATATCTTTCTCGCTGGATTTCTGCACCACGGTAGCAATACTCACATCGTTATTCCCAAATACTCCGGAAATACCCGCCAGTACTCCAGGACGGTCAGTTACGGTCATACGGATATAGTATTGTGCTTCCAGCTCACTAATCTTGAGAATAGGTTTATCTACATAACAGGTACAGCCAATGCGAGCACTTATGTTATGAACCATATTGCGGCCAATCTCAATTATATCACCAACTACGGCACTTGCTGTAGGCATTTGCCCGGCGCCGCGTCCGTAATGCATTATTTCTCCTACCGCATCTCCCTTGATAAACACGGCATTAAATACATCATTAACTGTGGCCAGAGGATGATTCACCGGAATGAACGCCGGGTGCACCCGGGCCTGAATTTGTCCTTCCCGGTTTTCCTTGCCTACGGCCAAAAGTTTAACCACATAACCCAATTCGCCGGCGTATTTAATATCAATCGGAGAAATCGAGGTAATACCTTCTACATAAACGTCATCCAGGGTTACCCGGCTGTTGAAGGCAATAGAAGAAAGGATGGCAATCTTTCTGGCCGCATCAAATCCACACACATCAGCAGTGGGATCAGACTCTGCATAACCCAGTTCCTGGGCTTCAGCCAGCACTTCTTTGAAATCCCGCCCTTCCCGGGTCATTTTGGTTAATATATAATTGGTAGTCCCATTTAATATGCCTATCACTTCTTCAATACGATTGCCGGCCAATGATTGTTTTAACGGGTAAACAACAGGAATACCTCCGGCTACACTGGCTTCAAAATAAAAATCCACTTTGTGCTCACAAGCTGTATCAAAAAGCTCCTTACCTTTTACCGCTATCAGGTCCTTATTGGCAGTAACAACATGTTTACCTTTTTTCATAGCCGCAATGATAAAACTAAAAGCCGGTTCAATCCCGCCTATTAACTCTACCACAATGCCAATTTCATCATCACCAATAATATCATCAATATTGTCGGTGATCATATCGGGATTAACTCCCAGTGCCAAACACTTTTCTTTATCCCTTTCTAGGACTTTCTTAATAGTGATGCCGGAACCGGTTCTTTCTCCAATTATCTCACTATTGGTATTTATTAACTTGATCACTCCGGATCCTACGGTTCCACATCCGAGCAATCCAACATTAATCATATTGGTTTACCTCCTTTTTAGCTTTTTCCTATAATTTCTACAGTGATGACTCCGGTCAGTTCCTTAAGGGCCTTAAGCAGGTTATCAATTGTCACGGTCATTTCCTCTACACTAATTGATAAAGTAACATACGCAACCCCGTGAATGGGAAGGTTCTGGTTTATGGTTAGTACATTGCCCTCCAGGGAAGCCACGCAGTTTAGTACCCCGGATAAAACCCCGGACACATTTTTGAGCATCATGGAAATATTAATAATATTAAGGTTTTCGGCATTAAAAAAGGAGTAAACTCCGTCTTTATATTTATAATAAGTACTTCTAGCCATACCTACCTTGTCAACCGCTTCCATAATATTGTCAGCTTCGCCTTTGGCCAGCATTTCTTTGGCTACAGCTGTATTTAAAATTGACTCGGGCAGAATGTCCTCACTAACCATATAGAATTTTTTATCCCGTTTAGCCATAAAAAAACCACCCCTGTCTATGTAAGGCGGAAATTAATCTTTCCATAACGGACATTATAGCACGATTGATTTAGTGTGGCAATGTCCTATTTTCGAAATTATTACGCCTTAAGTATTATTAGAAAATTCAACCCAGAAGGACACAGATAGATTAACACAGATTTTTTTTATTGTTTAGGCTTTATTACTTATCCGTGAAATTAATAGATGGTTATGTCTGGAGTATGGGGGGTTTAATCAACTACCTATGGCCACCGGTTATAACCACCTACAAAAAATTAGTATAACTCCAGTATTTACCTAATAAAAAATCTGTGTCCTTCTGCGTTGAATTTTCTCACTAACTTAAGGCGCACAATAATAAAGCCGGCCTGCTAGACCGGCTTTTGCGTATTCTATTTAAACCTTTTATATTATAATACAGATCAGCCCGCCGCTACCCTCATTGACAATTCTCTGCAGAGTGTCCTGCAGCTTCAATTGAGCATTCTCGGGCATTCTATGAAGTTTGTTTTGTATTCCCTCCCGTACCAGATCATGCAGGGATTTACCAAATATATTTGATTCCCAGATTTTTGACGGGTCTTCCTCAAACTCATCCAGCATGTATCGAACCAGTTCTTCACACTGTTTCTCAGTACCGATAATAGGTGTAATTTCGGTAGTTATATCTGCCCGGATTATGTGTAATGATGGCGCTTTGGCTTTTAATTTTACCCCAAAGCGGCTTCCTTGCCTGATAAGTTCAGGCTCTTCCAGGAACATTTCTTCCAATCGGGGGGTTACTACCCCGTAGCCGGAATCCCTGACTTCCTCGAGAGCTGAGGAGATTTTATCATATTCACGCTTGGCAAGACTGAAATCCTTCATTAGTCTCATTATATCCTGGGTTCCTTCGACCTGGAATCCACTCACGTCACTTAAGGATTGGTAATAAAGCTCTTCCGGAACAGCAACATCGATAGCAGCAGTACCTGTTCCCAGGTTCATCTCTTCCAGGCTAACATAACTTATCTGCTCAACATCCGATAACTTCTCAATGGCTCCGTCAATATCCCTAACCTTTTTGATCTCATTTAATATACTGCGAATAGCTGATTCCAGGTTTTCCCGCAGGCAGTAATCTTCATCAAGTTCATCGACCCAGAGCGGTAATTTTATATTTACTTCTTGAACCGGGAACTCATAGAGAACCTCTTCCAGGACTCCATAAATCTGCTCGATGCTCATACGGGCGGAGTCCAAAGGTATTACTGTAACACCATATTTGTCAGATAACTCATCTGCCAGAGCCAGCGTCTCTTTGTTATATGGATTAACAGAATTAAGCACAACAATGAAAGGCTTGTTCAGGTCTTTAAGCTCCTGGATAACCCTTTCTTCAGCTGCGATATAGCTTTGTCTGGCGATATCGCTGATGGTGCCGTCGGTAGTCATTACTATACCAATGGTAGAATGATCAGCAATTACCTTCCTGGTTCCTATTTCGGCCGCTTCTTCGAAGGGAACCTCATAGTCAAACCAGGGAGTTCTTACCATGCGCGGCTCATCATCCTCTTCATAACCCAGTGCTCCTTCAACTGCATATCCCACGCAATCAACCAGCCGGACTTTCATAGATAAACCGTTCATAGTGGTAATTTCAACAGCTTCGTTAGGAACAAACTTGGGTTCGGTAGTAGTAATGGTTTTGCCAGCTCCACTTTGGGGAAGTTCGTCAGTTGCCCGCTCCCTGTCATAAACATCTGTAATATTTGGAATAATCATTAGTTCCATGAATTTTTTAATAAATGTAGATTTCCCTGTTCTGACGGGGCCCACTACTCCCAAATAAATATCGCCCCCCGTTCTTTCGGCGATATTATTTAAAATATTGTTTCCTTCCACTTCTCATTTTCCCTCCCTCGGATTAGACTTTTAAAAGGTACCCTCCCTTCGATTTTTGGACACCCCTTAATGACTTATTTATAACAGTATAAATATATTGAAGATAATTCCGTAATATAACCAGAAAAGAAAAAAAGTGTGATTTAAAAATCACACCTTCTTACCATTCTTTCATGTCTTTGACTATTTCTTCGATCTCGTTCTTCTTTTGTCGTTGCATTAAAACCCCGACCGCTTCGCGGGGTGGCTTTTTTCTATACAGCACATTATAACAGGCTGTAGTTATTGGCATATCAATCTTCATATCTGTGGCTAATTTATACACTACCCGGGTGGTATGTGCACCTTCCACTACCATTCCTATTTGTTCCATAGCCTCTTCCAGGCTCAGTCCTTCCCCTATCAACAATCCGGCCCTGAAGTTTCTCGAAAATCGGCTTCCGCAGGTGACTACCAAATCACCGATACCACTTAAGCCGAAAAATGTCCGGGGATTTCCTCCCATAGCCTCACCCATCCTGACTATCTCGGTAAGACCCCGGGTTAACAAAGCAGCTGTAGTATTATCGCCATAACCTAAACCATGCGCAATCCCTGTTCCCAGAGCAATAATATTCTTAAGAGCTCCTCCCAATTCCACGCCGGCTACATCAGGATTAGTATAAACCCTGAAGTCTGCAGACATAAACGCATCCTGCACATAAAAGGCGGTGGCTTTGCAGCAGGCAGCAACAGTAACTGCAGTAGGTAAATCCCGGGCAACTTCCTCCGCATGGCTGGGGCCAGACAGAACCGCATAGCGTTCCCTTATTTCTTTGCCCAGTACATCCTCCACTACCTGGCTCATACGTAAGGCAGTTGATATTTCCAGGCCTTTGGCTACATTAACCAGATAAACATCATCGGTCAGGCAACCTTTTATTTTTTCAGAGATTTGTCTTACTGCCTGAGAAGGTACTGCCATTACCACCAAATTTGCATCCTGCAGGGCATTTTCCAGGTCGGTGGTAGGTTTTATTCCACTGGGAACAGCAACCCCAGGAAGAAATCTCTTATTCTCTCCTTCAGTTATCATTTTGGTTACATCATCTTCCGGCCTGCCCCATAGGCAAACCTGGTGTCCATTATTATGCAGCAGTATTGCCAGAGCAGTACCCCAGCTTCCTGCTCCCAGAACACATACTTTGTTCATTTAATAATGCCTCCTGAATTCTATGTACGATCAGTAATCTTTGCTTCCGTGCCATTTCTTAACTTGGTAATGTTTCCATGGTGACGGGCAATTACAATAACAGCTATGATTACACTCATAGTTACAATTATCCACGACTTCCCCGTAATTAAAGCAGTCACTGGTAAAAGGCCAGCAACACTTATGGAGCCCAAAGATACATAACGTGTGAATATTATAATTAAAATAAATATTAAGACCAGCGGAATAATCGCTTTAGGCATGAGGAACAACACTACTCCCGCTCCAGTAGCCACCCCTTTGCCTCCGCGAAAACGTAGGAAAGCCGGCCAGCAATGTCCTGCTACAGCAGCTATGCAGCATAAGGCAGTAAGGATTTCCCCTCCCTGAGAATAACCCAGCCACGCAGATATAAGTCCTTTAGATACATCTCCCAGCAGTGCGGCCAGAGCTACTTGCCACCCTAATGAACGTAGTACATTAGTCGCACCCACATTATGGCTTCCCTTGGTTCGTATATCAACTCCACCTAAAAATCGGCTGAATATAAATGAAAATGGAATGGAGCCAATTAAATAGCATATTATTACCAAGATAACCTCTTTCACCATAACTCCCCCAATAATGTAATTTGGTTACTCATCCTTGTTGCCACGATTACGGGTCAGAAAACGTATAGGTGTTCCTTCAAACCCAAAAT
>JBDKUD010000191.1:0-30071 GCA_039679805.1 Syntrophomonas sp.
GGGACATAATGCCGCATCCTAGATATAGCTTTATTTCCGCTATCAACTTTAATTGATTACACTTTAACTGCCGTCTCAATCCGGTAAGCCCCGTCTCCATCACCAGAGCGGAATCGCAGCTATCTAAAGCCAAATTAGAAGTTGTTGATTATCCGATGGTATCACTTTATAATAGACGGTAGTGTTTTGTTATTTTATACGTAATGCGGTTTTTTATTATTTAATACACAATATTTGTTGTGTTGTAGAACGGGAGGATGGAGAAAATGCCTATCACTGAAATATTGTCACGCAATGCCGAGATATATGGACAGGAAACATGCCTGACGGAGATTAATTTAGATCTCCAGGATCATCACAATGTCATCTGGCGTGAATATGAATTAGTTGAAAACAACCCGGCAGGTGAATACCGACGCGAAATGACCTGGCGCGTTTTTGACGAAAAAGCAAATCGAATGGCCAATCTATTGCTTAAGAGGGGTATAAAAAAAGGAGAAAAGGTAGCTATTCTTTTGATGAATTGTCTGGAGTGGCTGCCGATATATTTTGGCATATTAAAGGCCGGTGCAATCGCTGTACCACTAAACTTCCGCTACACGGCCGAGGAAATAAAATATTGTTTAGGTTTATCGGATTCCATTGCTCTGATTTTTGGACCCGAGTTTATCGGCCGGGTGGAAACAATTTATGATCAGATACCTAGAATAAAAACACTCCTTTTTGCCGGGGAAAACCGGCCCACTTTTGCGGAAAACTATGATCGCCTTACAGCCAATTGTTCTTCTGAAGACCCACAGGTTGAGTTCACAGATGACGATGATGCGGCAATATATTTCTCCTCAGGAACTACCGGATGTCCAAAAGCAATTCTGCACACACACCGCAGCCTCATGTCGGCATGTTTTACGGAGAAGAAACATCACGGCCAAGACCATGAAGATAATTTCCTATGCATTCCACCGCTTTATCATACCGGCGCGAAGATGCATTGGTTTGGCAGTTTGCTATCAGGCAGCAAAGCCGTACTGCTGCGCGGGGTTAAACCGGAATGGATACTTAGAACAGTCTCTGAAGAAAAAATTACCATTGTCTGGCTCCTGGTCCCCTGGGCGCAAGACATTCTGGATGCTATTGAAAGAGGAGATGTAAATCTGAAGGATTATGACCTTGCCCAGTGGAGGCTGATGCATATTGGTGCTCAGCCAGTTCCTCCCAGCTTAATCCGCCGTTGGAAAAAGTATTTTCCCAACCATCTTTATGATACCAACTATGGCTTGAGTGAATCCATCGGACCCGGGTGTGTTCATTTAGGCACTGACAATATTCACAAAGTTGGTGCTATAGGAATACCTGGTTTTAATTGGGAAGTCAAGATTACCAATAAAAATGGATATCCCGTAACCCAGGGAGAGGTTGGGGAATTGGCGGTCAAAGGACCGGGGGTTATGAAATGCTACTATAACGACCCCAAAGCTACTGCGAAAGTAATTAGGGATGGCTGGTTATTCACCGGAGATATGGCCCGTATGGATGAAGACGGCTTTATTTATTTGGTTGACCGGAAAAAAGATGTTATTATCAGCGGCGGAGAGAATTTGTATCCGGTACAAATTGAGGATTTTCTCCGTGCCCATGATGCAATTAAGGATGTAGCAGTTATTGGATTGCCTGACCAACGTCTAGGTGAAATTGCTGCCGCTATCATTGAATTAAAAGCAGGATGCAAGTGCACTGAAGAAGAAATACAAAATTTCTGCGCTCCAATGCCGCGTTATAAACGTCCGCGAAAAGTTATTTTCGATAAAGTTCCACGTAATCCCACCGGTAAGATTGAGAAACCGCGTTTAAGGGAAAAATACGGAGCAGTAAGTTTAGTAGCAGCTCAAACCGAGAGATAAAAAATTAAATCTTCATTATAAATATAAAACCTGGTTCACGAAATTGTGAATCAGGTTTTTTTGTTACCCTCTTAACAAACATAATATAACGTATACGCGATTTAGGTATATACATTTCCATAATTATCCAATATAATGGTGGTAAAATATGGAAGTGGACAGGTAGAATATATGGATGACATTCAGCACAGCCTTATTGAGCTGGCAACTGTTGCCTTAAATACACCGGATGTAAATGATGAAAACATATATGTATCTGATTGGAATTTGTTATTTAAGACTGCCTGTGAACAAGGTATGTTCTCAAGAATATTTACAGTTATTGAAAACCTTCCGGATGAAAAAAAACCAGAAGTTACGCTTTTGCAAGAATGGAAATCTTTAATACAACAGATATTTTACCGCAGGCTGCTGTATACGCAAAATGTATCCATTGTATTGGAGAGTTTTCAAAGAGCCGGGATACCAGTAATTATACTTAAAGGATTGGCCATCGCTCGATTGCTCCGCAACCCGGAATATCGCGTAATGTCAGATTTGGATATTTTGGTACCGAAAGATCAGTTAGCCAATGCCCGAAGAGTTATTGAAGCTATGGGCTACGAACTGGGAGAGGCAGAAGATCACAGTCCGCTCCATTTGGAATACCATAAACGCGGTTGTGTACCTATTGAGTTGCATCGTACTTTAGTACATTCGGGTTTTTTAGGGACCCGGCAATTAGACGAATGGTACGAACACATTTGGAAGCATAGAGAAACTATATGTAGTGAGAGCCTGACTTTTGAGGTTATGGAGCTTGAGGATGAACTAATTAATCAGGTAATACATTTTTCATCCCATACCGTGTATGTTGGTACTCAGTTAAAGCATCTTTATGACATGGCACTGATTATTAAAACCGGTAATTCAAGTTTGGATTGGAGTTATGTGGAGAGGATTTTGCAGATAACCGGTTTTTATGAATTTGGCAAGCTGTTATTAGCGTCATGTTCTGTGCTTTTCCATATTAATCTCCCCATAAGCCTAAGTGAAGTAAAGGGAATGACTGCGGAGCAATTTATCGATGAGTTTTTGAACGATTACTCGGTGGATAAGACCCGGGATGATTGGAAAGGATGGCTTACAATCACCTGCCGATTTCCCGTAATTTTAAAATATCCAATTCTGTACCCCTTGGCCTGGATCATTGAGTATTTAGCACAGCTTAAGATACATAAATCAGAACTCTCTTTCATTTTACGGAATTCACCGAGGAATATAAGAATATTTCATAAAAAAGCCAGATTACTAAGAAGTTTTGGGCTAATAGGCAGATAAGGTGCAAATAAAGTAAATAAGTTTAGTTGGGGGAGAAGACCATGAAGATTAAAGAAGGTTTCATGCTGCGTGAGATTGCAGGGCAATGGGTGGTTGTTCCGCTGGGGGAACGGGTGGTTGAGTTTAATGGGATTATGACACTAAACGAGACTGGAGTAACGATATGGAAACGGCTAGAAAACGATTCCTCAGAAGATGATTTGGTTCAGGCCATTTTGACCGAGTACACAATCGACGAGGAAACTGCCAGGGCTGATATACGTGAATTTGTTTCCTTAATTAGGGAAAAGAATCTGTTGTCATAAGAATATTTAAAAATTGTTTTTGATGGGAGTTCACAAATATGGGAACAACCTGGAACGAACTTTGTTCAAACTTGGCAGCTAATGCTCGAGAAAAAAGAATACCCTTATTCTTATCCTTTGAACTAACAGCTCGTTGCAATCAGCAATGTAAAATGTGTTATTTATGTGTACCCATGAATGACCAACAAGCCAAAAATAAGGAAATGCCTGCTGAACAGTGGCTGCGTTTAGCTAGAGAAGCTCGCGAGGCAGGCCTGTTAATGGTTAGCCTGACCGGGGGTGAAGTATTTCTACGGGAGGACTTCAAACAAATATATGAAGGAATAATGGAATTAGGTTTAATCGTGCAGATCTTAACCAATGGCACTATGATTACACCCCAAATTGTTGAATGGCTAAAGGCCATTCCCCCGCTAAAGGTAAGCATCACTCTTTACGGGGCAACCAAAGAGACGTGTGCAAAGATTACCGGTTATCCCGAAAGTTATAATCGTACCGTCCAAGCCATAGATTCCCTTCGTGCGGCAGGGATTCCCACTGAAGTAAAAACCACCGTTGTGCGGGCAAATAAATATGAATTAGATCAATTGTCCGAATTTGTGCGGAAGCGGGGTCTTATGTTGGGGGTAGTAAATTATATTTCTCCCCGCCGGGAAGGACTAAACAGCAACCCGCTGGCAAACCGTCTTTCACCGGAAGAATTAGTGGAATATGAAATTCAACTGCAAGAGCATAATAAAAAACTAGCAATGAAAGCCAAAGAAAGTAAGATCAGTTTGTCCGATTCTGTCTCCAATACAATACCGAATAAAAAAAGAAATAATGATCCCAATGACCCTTTTCAATGCAGTGCCGGAAAATCCAGTGCCTGGGTTACCTGGGACGGACGGCTGATTCCTTGCGGGCTTATGAATAAACCGTTGGCTTATCCCCTGAAAACCGGATTTTTAACTGCCTGGGAGGAAATAAAGCATCAGTGTTCACTCATACCAGCAAATAAAGAATGTTTAACCTGTGAATATAAATCCTTTTGCGAGCAATGTCCGGCCAGATTGTTAAATGAAACTGAAGCCTACAATAAGCCGGCACCTTATTTATGTGCTGCGGCTAGTAAGAGATATGCCTACAGTAGATAGCTTCTTCTATATTTTGAGATTACTTGATGAGAGGGGGTGAAATAATGAAGAACTATATTAAACCGGAATTAAAGTATACAGCACTATCAGCAGAAGAGAGATTTGCATGTGGAAGTTGCTGTTATTAGGGGAGGTGCGCAGTTGAGGAGTTATGTAAAACCTAATCTCGAATATGTGGTTCTGTCAGTAGAAGAGAAATTTGCAGTAGGAAGCGGACCCGGTTGCCCTACCTGGGGAAAATGTCCTTCAGGGACGTCATCTTTTGTTGCTGTTGATGGCAACACGTACATTGTAAACAATAACCCGTCATTTTAATACCCAAATTATAGTTTGCAAACTGCAAACTATAATTTTTAGGATGTGTTGTATTTGAGCCAGTTTGAAATTGCCGATCTAACATTAAATATTAGTGATGATAATAAAACCATCATTGACCGTCTATGCGATTTTTCATCGGGGCAGGATAGTGTCAGCGGATTAAACGTTTTAATTAAACGTTGTGACTATATTCAGGTGCCTGAAGGTATGATGATAGCCGACGAAAATATCAAATGGCTTTATAAACCTTCAGGGCAAAATGGTTATATCTTGTTTACCAAAGATGTCTATTATGATAAAGTCCTGTGTTTGCTGGATGTTGACGGCCCTTGGAAAAATGCTGTTATCAGGTATCTATCCTATCATAATTATGGGAACACAATGGAAGATAAAAATCGCATAGAGCTGTATTCGTACATGCTGCTGGGGGTAGTTTTTCGTAATTTCCTTATGCACCATCAGGGTATAGTTATCCATGCTTCTGCCATTGCATGGAAAGGAGAAGGGATTATGTTTTCCGCGCCTTCAGGTACGGGTAAATCAACTCATGTAAGGCTGTGGCAAGAGTATTTTGGCAGTGAAATTAAGGTTCTTAATGATGATACTCCGGCAGTCAGGTTTAGAAAGGATAAGCCTTATGTATTCGGAACACCCTGGAGCGGTTCCTCCAATATATATTGCAATAGCTGTGCCCCACTGACAGCTATTGTTTTACTGCAACAATCAAATATTAACAGTATTAAGCAAATCTCTGCCCAGGCAGCAATTTTGCAACTCATGCCCCGGGTGTTTCTGCCCTATTTGGATAAAAATATGATGAACCTGGCTTGTGATACTTTCGAAAGAATTGTTTCATCAGTGCCGGTTTATATATTGCAATGCAGACCTGACCAGGAAGCGGTGGAGTTGGTTTATCAATGGATGAAATAAAAATCAAAGCAGCCAGTTTGTTTCCTCTTGTTTGCGAAATTATTTCTTATGACCGAAGCGCAAGATTACCAATAACGGGATCAAGTATGTATCCATTCTTGCGCGATGGTATCGATAGTGTGGAGTTAACCAAAAACAATTTTAGATCACTATCCAGGGGAGATATTGTTTTGATTCGCAGAACTGATGGTACTTACGTAATGCATCGTGTTTTGCGAAAAAAGAAAGATTGCTTTTTTATGGTAGGGGACGCCCAGCAATGGATTGAAGGACCGCTATTTCCGGGTCAACTGGTAGCAATTGTCACGGCAATTTGGAGAAAGGATAAAAGAATTCTTTGTACCCGCCCATCTTGGAAAATCTTATCTGAAATCTGGCTGCTGCTGCGGCCTTACCGGCGTACAGTATTAAATGTATATCGAATTATACGGAGGCATTTAAAGAAACTTAAGCTTTTAATAACCGGGTAAAACGACTGAATGCGCCAGTTAAGCCTGAATGGGGTGAATTTTGAGGTAATTCGGTATGAAAATAAAGATTAAAAATCGGGAAACTTTTATCTGCATCCGCTGGATAATGAAAAATACCCGCGAATATTGGCCCGGCCTGGCCTTGATTGTAGTGTTGGGTGGAGTTAGCTCACTCAGCGGTGTAGCCACGGCGATAATGTCCAAGAATATGGTTGATAACGCCATAAACGGGAATATTAGCATAGCGGCTATTTATGCCGCTCTTTTTGCCGGGACTATAATTCTAACCATTTGCGCCAACGTGGGGAACTCGCTGTTTTCCGTGCGGATCTTGGAATCGTTGTCCAATTCATTTCGCCAGCAACTTTACAAACATTTGACGGCTGTAGAATGGCTGCCGCTTTCTGCTTATCATAGCGGTGATCTATTAACCCGCTTGACCAGTGACATAGATGATGTGGGCAATATCATGGTAAATAGTATCCCGGCTATTGTTTCATTGGGGCTCCAATTAACAGCAGCTTTTTTTGCCCTGCTTTATTATGAACCGAATTTAGCGATTCTAGCTTTTCTGCTCGGACCTGCTGCTGTAATATGCAGCCGCATATGGGGACGGAAGCTTAAACAGTTGCATATCAAAGTCCAAGCTTCAGAAAGCAAATATCGTTCCTATATTCAGGAAGCTCTGCAAAACCAAATAATAATAAAGTGCTTTCGACTGGAGTCAGTCAGCCAAAATATTTTGCAAGATCTGCATGAACAACGCATGTTATGGATTCTAAAACGCAATCGTACAATCTTGGGAGCCAATACTACGCTGGGATTTGGTTTTTCAGCGGGTTACTTTTTGGCTTTTATTTGGGGAGCCTATAAACTTTCGCAAAAAGCCATTAGCTTTGGCACCTTAACTGCCTTTCTTCAGTTAGTGGCCCAGGTGCAGGGACCTTTTATCGGTATATCACGGACATTTCCGCAGATAATCGCAGCCTTGGCCTCTGTGGAACGCCTAAGGGAATTGGAAGCGCTGCCGAAAGAAAAAAACTTGATCAGTGTACCGACCCGTCAGGATGTAGGAATTTATTTTCACGCTGCCAGCTTCTCATATCGTGATGAGCAGCATTTGTTAAATAAAATATCGGTAGAAATTCATCCGGGGGAGATAGTGGCATTGGTAGGACCTTCGGGGGAGGGTAAAACTACAGTGGCCCGCCTTCTGCTGGCCATGCTAAATCCGGACGAGGGACAAGTCTGCTTCACGGACAATAGTGGTTATACTTATGAAGTGTCAGCAGCAACCCGGGATTGGATAAGCCTTGTACCGCAGGGAAATAGCCTTTTTAGCGGTACCATAGCAGATAACATGAGAAGCGGAAAACCGGATGCAACGGAGGAGGAAATGATACAGGCTTCCCGTGCAGCTTGCGCCTGGAACTTTATTAAAAGATTACCCCGGGGTATGGATACGGTTATAGGAGAAGGCGGGCTTGGCTTATCAGAAGGCCAGGCACAGCGGATTGCTATTGCCCGGGCATTTTTAAGAAGAGCACCTGTATTGATTATGGATGAAGCAACTTCCGCACTTGACATGGAAACCGAGATTAAGGTATTGGATGCAGTGAAGAATTCAGGATACTGCTGCACCTGCTTAATTATAACCCATAGACCGTCGGTACTGAAGATTTGTTCGAGAATACTTAGGATTCAAGATGGCGTACTGGTAGAACAAACAGCTTAAATCGAAAACCATATCTAAATCAGACAAAATATATATCTGGAAGGTGACCGTGTGGGAAGTAAAAAGAAATCCTTACTAGTCAGAGCAATACTATTTACCCTGCTGGCTATATTTATTGGCATGTCGTGGCATTTTAGCAGCCAAACCGGAGTAGAATCAAATTTAATCAGCGCTAAATATGCAAAAGCGGTTGAGGAATACATAGGTAGATATTTTATTATCAATACCGGGGATACTTTTTGGAATACAACCTTAAACCAGATAATTCGCAAAATGGCTCACTTCTTCGAATATTTATTGATCGGGTTGATCATGTGTATCATGCTGAACGTTATATTCGAGGCAATTTGGATAGCAGCACTTGGATCAATGCTGTTTTCTTCGCTGTTAGGCTGTATTGATGAATATCACCAAATATTTACATTAGGTCGTACTCCCCGGTGGTTTGATATACAAGTTGACTCGGCTGGGGCGCTGATAGGCATTGCCATGGCAACCATATTTTTTTGTATTTTTAATTACATTCAGAATCTAAATAGAAAAATTGATGAGCTGGAAAAAGATAAATTTATGTAGAAATAAAAAAGAGATTTCTAATGATATTTCCAAATAACCCTTGGAAACTTAATAAACCATAGTCTAATAAAAAAATAAAAAAACTATTTATATTTTTTCCATTTTCTGGAAGGAGATTACAAATGACTGGCGAAATATACTTAAAGGTTTGGAGACAAAACGGGTTTATTTTAAGTTCATTAGGAATCTATAAGTAAGCTCTTTTAAGCACCAGTTTATTTCGTAAATATGGGTGAACGGGAAGGACAATAATGGCAAAAACTGCAGAAAAAATAATAGGTAGACCTCATTTGCTTGAAAGCGAATTATTTCATTCAGCTCAGCAACCAATTCCGCAATACGAAAGTAAGCGGATACTGATGTTTTTTACGCAGCTATTAATGGATTTGATGGGATTTTTTATCTCATTACTTGTTGCCATTGTAATAAGATCGAAGTTACTTCCTATGATTAATCCCGGTTTGCGACCTTTGGTTCCGGATGCTTTTTTCCATAGTCTGTGGTGGATTACAGTGATCTTAATTACTTGCTTGGCTTACGGGGGGATTTATACCCAGCGGCGTTCGTTTTGGCGAGAGGCGCAGAAGATTGTAACCTCAATGTTCATGGCCTTTTTAATAACAATGGCTACAATATTTCTTGCTAAGCTGGGAGATGAATTTCTGCGTATTACGCTGCTAATTACCTATATGTTTACTTTATTTATGCTTCCCCTTTCCAGGTATATAAGTAAAATCTTTCTATTCCGTTTAGGGATATGGACCGAACCCGTCATCATTATGGGTGCGGGTGAGACAGGTAAATTAATTGCCCAATCGCTCATGGATGATTGTTATTTAGGATATCAGGTATACGGATTTTTAGAGGATGATCCGGTTAAGAAAGCCAAGGGAATAATTATTAACAATTGTACTTATAAAGTTCTTGGTGGATTTAACGATGCAACAGCAGTTATCCAAGATAATTATATAAGAAATGTTATTATAGCAACACCCGGATTGCCGGGATCGGAACTAGTTAAACTTACTAACAGGTTAAAAGCTTATACCCATTCTATTCATGTAGTACCAGATTTGATTGGATTTCCAGTCAACGAAGTGCAGGTTGATTATTACTGCAATGACCAAATCATTGGTTACAGCACTTGTAATAATTTAGCCAAACCATTGAACTTGTTTGCTAAGAGGATATTTGATCTGGTGATAGGTATGATAGCATTTGTGGCTGTTATACCCGTGATGGCAGTTATTTTTTTAGCAGTAAAAATTGATTCCCAAGGACCAGCCTATTATACCGGCAAACGAATTGGACAAAACGGAAAAGAGTTTAAATGCTACAAATTCCGTACCATGTTCGTTGATAATGAACAGATCTTGGAGCGTTATCTTACAGAAAATCCACTGATTAAGGAACAATGGATAAAATATGCCAAACTGCGTGGATATGATCCCCGGGTGACAAAGATAGGCAACTTACTAAGAAAAAGCAGTCTTGACGAATTACCACAAATATTGAATGTTCTCAAGGGGGATATGAGCCTGGTTGGAGCTCGCCCGTATCTGCCCAGGGAAAAGAACGACATGGGGCTGGAAGCGGCGGCCACAATTTTAACAGCCAAACCGGGTATTACAGGATTGTGGCAGGTCAGTGGCAGGGGGGATATAGATTTCAAAGGACGGTTATACCTGGAAACCTGGTATGTACGGAACTGGTCATTGTGGCTTGATATATCTTTGCTGTTTAGAACTGTTGGGGCTGTTGTTAATAAGGGGGGTGCTTATTAAGCCATATTTAAGCTATAAATACCAGTTGTATTTCAAAGATGGGGGGATTAAAGCAGTGAACCCAATCAAAAGGTATAGTCGGTTAAATTTAGTCATTATAGCAACGTTATCGATCTGTTTTATTTTAAGTGGCTGCGGTAAAGTGGGACCTTATTCACAAAAGACTTCTGTTATGGCTTTAAAGAAAGAAGCACGCACCACCGAGGTAAAGATGGGCGATATAAGTGTTACTGTATCGGGAGAGGGAACTCTAAAACCGGTCCGGACAACCAGCCTATATTATGAAAATTTAAGCGGTTCATTAAAAAAACTTTTAATAAAAGAGAATGACATTGTAAAAGCTGGTCAAATTGTTGCTGAGATTAACCCAACGGATATTAATAATAAAATTGCCGATCAAGAAATACAAGTCATAAATTGGTGGCCGGTTCGTATGGAGCAGTTAAATGAAAACCTGCGAATGGCTGAAGCTAATTTGAATAGGGTTAAACTTGAGCTGGATTCAGCGCAAAAAACCAACAGTGAGAAAGATAATATAGAACGGCTTAGCCTGCAATATGATCAGCAGAATAATGCATACCAAAATGCTTTGTGGAATAAAAAACTGGGACAAATTGAATATCAGCGCGACCGCCGCAACCTGCAAGGCTTAAGAAAGACTGCCACAGCCAGGTTCTTAAAGTCGCCGGTAAATGGTACGGTGGTTTTTGTTGAACCAATATCGTTAAATGAGACAATTTATCCAGGTATGGTGATTGCACGAATTGAGGATGCAAATAACACGATATTTCAGATGACAACCAGCGAAGCTAAATATATAAGCGGTGCAGCCGACGCAATGCTCAAGCTAAATAATAGCTACAATGTTACATTATATGATCCTCAGACTAGTGATGAGCTGAACAGGGGTCCAAACCAGATTTTCCTGAAATTTAACTCTTCCATTCCGAAAACTGAGTTTAATAAAATAGTTAAAGCTCAGTTAACAATTACTAAACATAACGTACTCCTTATTCCCAAATCAGTGTTTTACGAACAAAATGGCAAATATATGGTTGACGCCTTGTTAGATAATAAAACACAAAAAGTCGAGATTAAGCGTGGTCTTGCTGACAGTGATATGGTTGAAGTTATAAGTGGCCTTTCCGTTGGGCAGCAAGTAATCGAAAGGAGTAAGTATGGATATTAAACAACTATATGATGGTATTATCCGTAAAGTGTATTTTATGATTGGGCTTGCCGTTGTGGGAGGTGGTATTGCCGGCGCCCTTTGTATATTCATGTCTGTACCTGTATATCAGGCTAATAGTAGTCTGTATGTAATGAACCGTGACAAGATTATTCAGACCGGTCAAATGGATGCCGGCGATCTGACCCTTAGCCACCAGCTGGCCCAGGATTATTGCGAAATCGTCCACAGTCGCTCGGTAATTTCAGAGGTTGCACAAAGACTGAAGATGGATGGGATCACCGAGGAGGTTTTAAATTCGGCGGTTACAGTAAGCAACCAGAAAGACTCCAGCATTCTTACTGTCAGCGCGACCTGGTCCGACCCGCAGATTGCAGCACGGCTATGTAATACTACGAGCAGTGTATTGGCAGATAAGATTAACGAGCTTACCAGAAGCAATAATGTGGGTATATTGGATCAGGCGGAAGTACCTCATTATCCTATGTCAAACAATCTGGTAATGAGAATTTTAATTGGAGTCCTGATAGGTTTAATGTTGGGTTTCGGAATTATTTATACATTAACCTTATTTGATACTGCTGTACATGCGGTCGAGGACATTGAGAATGGGCTTGGACTCAAAGTAATGGGAATAATTCCCGAACATTCAATAAGATAAAAGAGGTATAAATTATGCAAATGAAAAATTTCAACGTCTATGATGAAGAGAACATGGCAGTTAAAGATGCTTATGCTTTGCTCACGGCCAACGTTCATTTCAGCAGCAAAAAGGAAGAACCTATTAAAAATGTAACCATTTGCAGTTGTGAACCCGGAGCAGGAAAAACAACTACAGCTATTAACCTTGCTATATCCATGGCCAGATCAGGCTGGAAGATCCTTCTGGTTGATGCTGATATTCGAAAACCAGGCAATTTTAAAAGGCTTAATAACGGAACAAGTCTCGGCCTGTCAAATATTATTGTAGACGGCATCAACCTGCAAGATGCTTTAACTGCTACTAATATTGCTAACCTCAGCTATTTGTCATGTGGGAAGAGTGTACACAATGCGATTGAAATGTTATGTTCGGTAAAGTTTAACCAATTTATGGCGGAGATTCGAAAACAATTCGACTTTGTATTATTTGATACCCCAGCATTATCAACTGTCATAGACGGAGCGCTGGTTGCATCCAAGACGGATGGAGTAATACTGATAGCTGAAATAGGAACTACGAAACTTACCGCATTGAACCGTGCTAAACAACAATTGGAGAAAGCCGATGCCAATATAATGGGGGTAGTTTTGACCAGAGTTAAGAAACGCGATTATGTCAAATATGTGGAATCCTATAACTATTTCGAACGTTTTAACCGGGCCACCTGATACATCGAAGTTTCTTAACCGGCCAGGTCTTAAGGAGCATGGATCATTGTATTTATCTGTGATCATTCCTACATATAATAGATTTCATAATCTGAAACGCTGCTTGATATCAGTTCTGAACCAAAATAGAATTCCCAATGAAATTTTAATAATCGATGGCAGTGATAGTGATTCCATTTATTCTTTATACGAATGCTTTGGTGATTTCATAAAGATAATTAAAAGCGATGTTGGTCTTACCAGACAAAGAAATATCGGGTTAAAATCGTTATCTAATCAAGCTGAAATCGTATTGTTTTTGGATGATGATTTGGAACTTGAGCTTGACTACATTGAAAAAATTATTAATTGTTATGAGGGCGATGTAAAGCAAAGAATTGGCGGAGTAGAGGGATATCCTCTAATTGATGGACCACATAGAAGAAAAAGTAAAAGTTATCCAGTATATGAACAACGATTATCTTTATATGGATGTAATATGAGCTACCGGGTTTCCAAAATTCGGGGAGAATTATTTGATGAGAATCTCAAGAGTTATGCATGGTTGGAGGATTTGGATTTCTCACTTCGTATTGGCAGAAAAAGTAGGCTGGTTAGAGTTAACAATGCACATTGTTATCATTACACAAGCCCAAAAGCTCGAATTGGTAATAGAAAATATGGATATATGCAAATAGCCAATTGGTATTATCTTAATAAGAAAAATAGTTTACCAGGTTCCATAACCGCAAATGTTTTTCTTTATCCGTTTAAGAACTTGATAAGATTATACGACAGTAGATACCGGGAACGCTTTATTGGTAATATGAATGCTATTTATCGGATACTTAAATACCACCACGACCCAATAAAAATTCTACAGGTAAATAGGTGAGTTTTATTGATTTGCAAAAATTACAATTTGAGTACAACTAAATTACTTTTCAGTTTATTGTTTATGTTTATAAGCATTGTTGTGCTTGCAGCTAATGTGCCTCCAGGGGTATGGGCTCAAGTAACTTTTGGTTTAAATTTAATTCTAATTACGGTATTAGTAATTATCAACGTTCATGATAAAAACTTTGATCTGCCGTTTACAATCTTTCTAATCTTTTGTTACTCCTTTTTTTTTATTGCCCCAATTATGCAAATAAAAAGCGGATATTTTCCGAATACCATGGCGTATAATCCAACTCTGGTTACTAAGGCGAATATATATATATTCGTATTTATGCTGATTTTTTCAATATCATATTTTCTTATCAAGAATTCAATCAAAAGGCCCATTGAACTCATAGACATTCCTAAACATACTTACTTCATCATGTTAGCGGTTTCTATAATAGTATTGATTATCTTTTTACCTGAATTGCTTGGCTATTATGTAAATAGAAGCGATGCTCTCATTAGCAGTGTAAAATCAACCAGATTAATCGCTGAACATTTTTTATTCTATATACCGTTATTTTTGGTAGGCTATTTGCTGTATTACAAAGAAAAATTCAGTAAACATTCGTATTACTTGAATATCATTGTCAGCTTGGGATTGTTGTTTTGGTTTATAAATCCTGTTGTATCTTATAGAAACATGTTGGGGCCAGTTTATATAGCTTTATTATTTAGCTTTTTTTATGACAAAATTAATCGAAACATTCGTGCATTTGTTTTAATTTCTTTGGTACTCTTGATTGGGTTCCCAGCCACTTACGAGATAACGCATGGTTATGTTGAAATCCGTGATTTAATCCCAAGTTTGTTTAACATCAAAATATTTGATACTTACCGGCAAATTCATTATGATGCCTATGGTAATTTTTGTGCATTTATCGAATATGCCCATAAAGCTGGATATTGTAATGGAAAGCAGTTGCTGGGTACTTTACTATTTTTTGTTCCTAGAAGTATCTGGGTTACTAAACCTGTTGGCTCTGGAATAATAATCGGTGATTATTTAATGCAATATTACAACATGTGGTTTAATAATATATCTGCTCCACTGATTGCGGAAGGGTATTTTAATTTTGGTATATTCGGCATAGTTGCATATTCAATGGGGTTAGCTTGTTTGGCCGCTTGGATTTACCGCTTGATGAGCAGAGGAAATAACTATTGCTGGTTTGTTGGGGTTTGCAGTTCGGTGCATCTCATATTTTTGTTAAGAGGCGATTTAATGAGTTCGTTTGCATTCCTAATCGGTATGTTGTTTGCTATCTTAGTTATACCTGTATTAATTTCTAAGATTCCATTTAGGGAGTTTATCGGCGAATTTAAAATGTCTGCGCAGTCTATTAAGACCAGCATTGATTAATTCCAAAAACATTAAGGAGAGTATTAATAATGATTAAAACGGCGCTTGTGCATGATTGGTTGGTAAGTATGGGTGGAGCCGAGAAATGCCTGGAGGTATTTTGCGATTTATTTCCTGATGCACCACTATACACAATTGTTTATGCTCCGGAAACAGCTAACAAAATGGGTATTCCAGAAAATAAGGTTTGTGCTTCCAGCCTCCAAAAAATAAGAAATATCCAAAAAAGATACCGTAAATTCTTACCGCTCTTTCCATACGCAATTGAGCAATTCAACCTTGACGATTACGATGTTATTTTATCCGATAGTCATTGTGTAGCTAAGGGGGTGCTAACCAGAGCCGATCAATTACATATATGCTACTGCCATACTCCTGTTAGGTATGCATGGGATTTAACCCATCGTTATCTAAGGGAAAATGAAATGCAAAAAGGTTTAAAATCAACTTTGGCCCGAAGTGCGCTGCATTATTTGCGTATTTGGGATGTACAAACCGCCAGCCGGGTAGATTACTTTATAGCTAATTCTTATTACACTGCCGCACGAATCTGGCATTGTTATCGCAGGGAGGCCAAAGTAATATATCCTCCGGTAAATATTGACCGGTTTAATATTCAATCAAAAAAAGGGGATTATTTTCTTTTCTTTTCCAGGCTGGTGCCATACAAAAAGGCAGATTTAGTAATAAAGACTTTTAATCAACTTGGTCTGCCATTAAAAGTATTGGGTGATGGACCTCAACTCGATCAATGCAGAAAATTGGCTGGCCCCAATATTGAAATAATGGGATATCAAGATGATGGTGTAGTTGTTGAATCAATGAATCAAGCAAGAGCATTGGTTTTTGCTGCTGAAGAGGATTTTGGGATTGTACCAATTGAAGCCCAGGCTTGCGGTACTCCAGTTATCGCTTATGGCCGCGGGGGGGCGCTTGAAACTGTTGTTCCAGCTGATGGAAGCAATTGGGATACATGTACCGGAATGTTCTTTAATCAACAAACAGAAGCAAGCCTCGCGGAGAAAATAAAAGCTTTTGTTAAATGGGAAAATAAATTTAATCCCAATGTGTTAAGAAAAAATGCAGAGCGCTTTAACCGGGAACGATTTAAAAAGGAAATTGAAGATTTTAAAGATATAAAATGGGACGAGTTCAATAAGAAACATACACTTTCACTTTAAGTATAGGATTTTATCTATTTACAAATGCTACAACACTCTCTTCAACTGAAAAGGTAGCTTGGTGGTGAGGAAATCTCTTTTCCTCAGGAGGCAGTTTCATATAGTCACCAAAAAAGTGGGTCAAAATATCATGATAGCACGCAGGTATAGTAAAAACACTTCCATTAAATTCTGCTTTAATAGTTTCGTCAAACCATTCTTTTTTTAATACCCGTCGATTATTAAGATTTACCGGAAAGGCTAAAATTGAGACAAATCCAGTTTCGTTCTGGTTTAACTTTGTGCAGATATCGGCATGCAAAGTTTTTATTCTGGAGGCTTTTACCGGGAAAATTAGCGCCGCTATAACAGTAATTATTCTTTTTAACTTGTTGTTATTATTAAATTGCACGCCGGAGAAAACCACCAGTTTTGACCAGTAAATAAAATACAATATATAAAAAATAATGATCGTTGAAGATCTCAATATGTTGTTATCTGAAACGTAGTCTAACGGAAAAATATCGATGTAAACTCCATGATGCATATGAATATCTTTTAATTTTCTTTCTACGAAGGCAGAGTTTCTGTCCCTAACTTTGGCAAATAATAAGGGATAATTAACATCTGTCTCATTGGTTTGTAAAAACATGTCCTCGGCAAGTTCATATTGTGCTACCTCTAAAAATCGTGTGTAATCATCCCTAAACATGACAATGTCAATATCATCATCCCAGGGAATAAAATCCTTATGCCGAATTGTACCTAAAAGAGTTCCCGCCCAAAGAAAATATTTAATTTCGTATTTCTTACATATGCGATCAACTTCAACCAACAGGTTATAGGCGATCTTCTGGATCTTGAGAATATCCTCCATATCCACTGAACCATCCTCCAAAAAATAAATTATCGCGCTGTATAATAGTGTAAATATATACATTATCATACACAATAAGGCTTTAATTTGTTGTAGATTTTTGCCGCTGAACAGATACCAATTATGGTAAAATAATACAAATGCAACCAACCAACAGGAATCCCCCCTCATTATTAGCGGAATTCCGAAAAAATGTGGGCAATAACCTAGAAAACAACAACTTAAATAAAGGAGCCCAGGATGAACGTTGTCATAATAAATGATTATGCATATGTAAATGGCGGAGCCGGACAAGTGGCGTTGTCAAGTGCAATGGCTCTGGCGGAACATAATGTTAAAATAACACTCTTTTCAGCTGTTGGACCGGTAGCTCCTGAGTTGCTGGATAAAGCTAATTTAAGAATAATATGTACTAATCAGTGTGATATTTTAAACGAGCCTAATCGTATTAAGGCAATTGCGCAGGGGTTATGGAATACCAAAGCAGCCAAAATATTGGCTGACACACTGGATTGCCTCGACCCAAATGACACCATAATTCATGTGCATTCTTGGACAAAAGCCTTGTCTTCGAGTATTGTTCCAGTCGCAATAAATAAAAAATTTAAAGTTGTTTGTACATTGCATGATTATTTCGTGGCCTGTCCTAATGGTGGCTTTTTCGATTATAAGAATAATGAGATTTGCAGAAGACAACCACTATCCTTTAAATGCTGGTGTAACAACTGTGACAGCAGGAATATTATACAAAAACAATGGCGGTTGATTAGACAGTATATACAAAAAGGTTTTGGCTGTATACCATCTGAGATTAAACATTTTATTACCATTTCTGATTTTAGCCGAAATATTTTAAAACCATATGTGGGGCTTGAGGTTAAGACATATACCGTTCCTAATCCAATCGACGTTAAAAAAAGAGAACCAGTAGCAGTAGATCAAAACAAGTCATTCGTGGCAGTAGGTCGTATATCCAAAGAGAAGGGCCCTTTTCTGTTTGGAGAAGCTGCCCGGCAAGCTGAATGCGCGGCTGCCTATATAGGTGATGGGGTATGTAAATCTGAATTATCTGCTCAATATCCGCAAACAACAGTGACAGGATGGGTAAACCGTCAAGAGGTATATTCACTGTTGCAAAAAGCCAGGGTACTGGTATTTGCTTCACTTTGCCCCGAGACCCAGGGAATAGTGGTAATGGAATCTGCCGCAATGGGAATACCGGCTATTGTTCCGGATACATGTGGAGCGAGAGAAATGGTTATAAACGGTGTCACCGGACTTTGGTTTCAGGGTGGCAACATAAGCGATTTGGTAAAAAAGATGAAATTACTGCAAGATGACAGCATGGTGCAAAAAATGGGTTTAGCATCATACCATGCTTATTGGGAAAATCCGTTTACGATGGATCGGCACATTAATAGTTTATTGTCAGTTTATGAACAGATATTAGCTTAACCAAATTTGTTACGACCAATAAATTCCTTTTTGAAGATTTGTTAAATTATGCACCAACAGAGGTGAAAATGAGTAAACAAAAAGTGTTTGTGGCAGCAATATGGATTACAGCCATATCAGCCGTCAGCAAAATTCTAGGGCTTGTGCGGGAAAGCTGTCTGGCTGCATACTATGGTGCTAACAGTGCTACTGATGCATTTAAGGTAGCGTACAGTTTACCCGATGTATTCTTTTTTATTATCAGTGCTGCTATTGCTCAGACTTTTATCCCGGTATATAGCGGGATATTGGCAGAAGGTAATGCACTAAAGACCAAAAAGTTTTTAAATAATTTATACACTATTATAATAATACTTTCCGGCGCGTTAATCCTCATGGGCAGTTTATTAAGTCCATGGTTGGTTCGATTAATTGCTCCAGGGCTTAGTGAGGCAACTCTTGCAACGGCAGCCAAATTAGCGGTAATTATTATTCCAGCCGCACTATTTCAGGTCTTGTCGAATCTGACGGCAGGGGTTCTCCAATCGCACAACCGCTTCATAGCTCCAGCCCTGATGTGGTATCCATATAATATGATGGTTATTGCAGGTATGGTGCTGTTGCATCAGAAAGGGTTAGAAATCCTGGCGGTTGCAAATGTGGTTGGCTTTGCTGGAATGCTGGCCATTCAGATTCCGTCCATGATTAGAGAAGGCTTTACCTATCGACCAGTCATTGATTTGAAGGATGAAAACATAAAAAAAATGTGGATTATGGTCATCCCGGTAATAGTTGGTACTTCATTTAACCAGTTATATGTAATTATCAACCGGGTCTTAGCATCAGGTTTGAATCCAGGTAGTATCAGTGCCCTAGACTATGCAAGCAGAATAAGCTCACTAGTGTATAGTATTTTCATTCTTTCGCTGGCAACTGTTATATATCCGGCATTATCCCGACTTTCGGAAGACCATGGCGAATTTATGCGATTGCTGGGCAGAGCGCTTCGTATAGCTTTAATGGCAGTTTTACCTATGGCGGCAATGTTTATTGTCCTAAGAATACCAATTGTAGAATTATTATATCAACGAGGAAGATTTGATGCCCAGGATACCCTTATAACATCAACTGTCCTTGCCGGTTTGGCACTGGGAATGTGCGGGATTGCCTTTTGCGAGCTATTAAACCGAGCCTTTTATGCTCTTAAGGACACCAGGACTCCAATGATTAATGGAATATGCGTGATAATAATGAATATCATTATGAATATTATTTTGGTTCATTATATGGGTATTTTGGGGATAGCATTGGGAAGTTCCATTGCGGCAACTTTTAGTGCGGTAATGCTTTTATTAAGACTTCGCAAAAAAATGGGTAATATTCAAGGAAAATGGATAACAAATGGGTTTATAAAATTATTAATAGCATCCGGATTTACTGCAATAACTGTCTTCTGGACAGAGAAATTATTGGTACATACCCTGCATCTGACCGGAAGCACGTTAAAATTGGGTGTAAATATTACCCTGGCAAGCGGCACAGGAGCAATTATCTACCTTGGTATTATCTTTTTTCTGGGAATGGAAGAGTTGGACGATGCAATTGCATTTATTGGCACCAGGCTGCCAAAAACTATTAAGTTTAGGCGGATTAGTACTCAAACACGAGGAGCATAAGATTTTAACTCGTTTTGCGCAGAAGCGGTGTTTAGGTATTTTATATTATATTAAGCTTCAGATCGGACCACAGAGGGATGTAAGGGGATGTCAAATATGATTTCAGTAGTTTTAGCTGGGGGACAAGGTGTACGTCTATGGCCTGAGAGTACTGCTCAGCGGCCCAAACAGCTATGCGATTTTATGGGGAGGGGTAGTCTTTTGGCTATGACTCTGAAGCGTTTGCAATCGCTTGGCAGCTTAGTGGTAGTATGCGGTGACGAACAGAAAGCCTCTATCGAAGCTGAAGCAAAGGAATTAAGGGCCCGGGTGCTCACTGAACCCATGGGGCGAAATACTGCTCCGGCAGTGGGATTAACTTTGGCCGAGGGAAGATATAACGGAGAAGAAGTGTTGGGATTTTTTCCGGCTGATCATTATATACAGGATGATGAAAAATTCCGCCAGGCTATACGGTGGGCAGAGAAATTGGCCAGGGAGCAATACCTGGTAACCATAGGAATAGTTCCTGCCTACGCACAAATTGGTTATGGTTATATTGAACGGATAGAGGGTTCAAACAGCCATCTGGTTAAAGCTTTTCACGAGAAACCTAATATAGAAGATGCTATTAAATATGTTGAAAACGGGAGATATTTATGGAACGCCGGGATTTTCGTGGCTTCGGTGAATACATGGCTGCAATTGATGCAGGAACACATGCCGGAATTATATTTGAATATCAAAAAAGACGCTCATGCTTACCTGGAGAACTATCCGAGATATCCTAATATTTCAATTGACTACGGCATTGCTGAGAAGTGCAGCAAAATGGCGGTAGTAGAGGGGGATTTCGGCTGGAGCGATGTAGGAAATTGGGACAGTCTGGCAGCAGTGTTGGACCATGATGATAATGGAAATGTACTGCTGGGTACTTCCCGAGCTATTGATACGTCTAATTGCCTGGCCAAAAGTTGCGGAAAAAATCTGGTGTTGTTCGGAATTCAAAACCTGGTGGTAGTTGAAACGGAAGATACTATTATGGTGTGCCCCCGAGAACGTTCCCAGGATATTAAAGGGCTGGTAGAGGTATTAAAGCTTTCACAGTAATACAAAAGGAATATTCCTATTTCCGGTGGAGAATGTTTGGGATGGCTTTAGCAAAAGATTTGCCTGCTTTGGATAAGAACAGTTTGTATATAGCTGGTTCTCACCAACCCAATTTATATGGTTATTCTCGATATCTCATACAATACGCAGCATGTGTTTATAATTGCTTTACAACTTATGGTTTTTAGCAGAAGAAGAAACGACTATAGGTATAATTATTCCAGAAAAGCTCTTGGTGTAGGATGAGAAATCAAGTATGATTAGAAAGGTATTAATTTTCGACGCCTACTTTGATTTTTACAGGGAGCTAACTCGATGCATCATAGAAGACATTTATTATGCTTCTTGCTTATAATATTTTTCTTTGCCAACCTCGTCCCGGTTTATGCATTAAACGGTGATTCACCTTATGTAACGGGAGCATATCCGCAAACCCTGGGAAAGGCAGCGCTCTTAATGGATGCCTCTTCCGGAAGGGTTCTATATGAGAAAAATGCTCACCAACGTCTATCTCCTGCGAGTGTTACCAAGATTATGACGGCATTACTAGTGGTAGAAAAGGGTAATTTAGGGCGGGAGATAACTGTAAGCCAGACTGCCGCTGATACCCCAGAGAGTTCCATCTGGTTGGAGGCGGGAGAAAAGCTGACACGTGAGCAACTGCTCTATGCCTGTATGCTCCACTCAGCTAATGATGCAGCAGTAGCGCTGGCTGAGAGTGTGGCTGGCAGCGAAAAGACCTTTGTGAAGCTTATGAACCGCCGGGCTCAACAATTAGGCATGAAAGATAGCCATTTCTGTAATCCTCATGGTTTGGAAACCAGTGGTCATTACACTTCGGCTTATGACTTGGCTCTATTGAGCCGGGAGGCCTTAAATCATAAGATGTTTCGCCAGGTAGTTTCCACTAAAACCAAAAAGATTCCCTGGGCGGGCAACACTTATGATCGCCTGCTTATTAACCAGAACCGCCTGCTCTACAGGTATGAAGGCGCCATTGGGATCAAAACCGGCTATACCAAAGTGGCAGGTAATTGTGTGGTTGGAGCTGCGCAAAGGGGCTCATTGCTGCTGATTGCTGTGGCTATGAATTCTCCTTCTGTATACCAGGATTTGGAGCAAATGCTGGACTACGGTTTTGCCCATTACAACAAGGAAACAATAAAACAGGTTAACCAATTATCAGTAACAGTACCGGTAGTAAATGGGCAAGAAAAAACAGTTCAAGTCAGACCAAAAGCTGACCTGACCGCAGCAGTTACGACAAAAGAGAAAGCTCGGTTTTCCTACAAGGTCTATCCTCGGAGTCAGGTTACCGCCCCAGTCACAAAGGGTCAGATCCTAGGAAGCTGCAAGATGTATGTGGCTGGGCAGGAGGTGGGCAAGGTTGACCTGCTGGCCTCTGCCTCAGTAGCTGCAAAACCATCTTTTTTCACCAGGTTCAAGTCAGGTTGTATTTTTTTTCTTAAAATAATCTTCATAACTTTTCTGATTGTATTTTGCTGTGCATACTTAATAAGACTCAGAAACCTTAAACGTCGAAGGAATAGAAGAATATACCGGACCTATCGTTCCGACCGAGAATATTAGAATTTTGTTAGTCACAAAAAGCAATAAAGGCATTTATTCCTAAATATCGCGTTTTAAAAAAATGAAGTAAGACATTTTTGAACAGTATAAGACCCTTTGTGGTCTTTTTGCTTTTTCTGGTTCGTTTTACCTTGCAATAAGCGAAGTATGTCATTACCTCTGCCGAAATGAAAGAAAACGATATTCCGCATAAATGTATTTATTATGAATTGCACACAATAAAAAAATAGTAAAGATAAAAGATTCAGGAGATTAGTGAGGTGATTATTATTGCCAGAAGAAACTTTTTATTTCTTGTAATTGGGCTGGTCTGTATCACCATGTTTTTATCGGGTTGCAGCAATCGTTCGGCTGATCGAAAAATGGAGACAAAACAACCAACACGGGTCAATGCACCACAAAAACCAGCTTTGCAAGATAGAAAACAACCTGTATCCGGACCAGTCAGGACAGTTCCCTGGGAAAAGGACAGAAAATTCAAAAACAAGCAGCAGGAAACCGGGACTCCGGTACAAATGGCAGCTTTCCGTACCGTTTTGCGGGATCCTTTGCCGGGAGAAGAACAAAATGTACATTTGGCAGCTCGCTTGTTAACCGGAACAGTATTACAGCCAGGGCAGGTTTTTTCTCAAAACCTTACCATTGGACCTTATAATCGTGACCGGGGATTCCAAATAGGGCCCGTATATAGTGGCTCGCAGGTTAAAACCACTATTGGCGGGGGAGTCTGCAAGATAGCTTCAACCCTTTATAATGTCGCCGTGTTATGCAATTTACCGGTAACTGAAAGAACTCCTCATGCCATGCCAGTCCCTTATGTGCCCTATGGACAGGACGCCACGGTTTCTTATGGTGTAAATGATTTTAAATTCAAGAACAACTTGCCGTATCCTATATTAATCTGGGCCCAGGGTGTAGACAATATACTCTATATAGCTTTCTATGGACAGAGCCAGCCGCCTAAGGTTGAGTGGCATCACCAATTTCTTGAGAGGCAAAAGGCCTCAAAAATATATCGCCAAAATTCTGCTTTGTCCAAGGGAGAAGAAAAAATAGCCGTTAAGGGAATGGATGGAGCTGTCGTAAAATCCTGGGTAACTATAGCCAATAAAAATGGAAGTACAACCACCAAACAATTGGGTATCAGTTCCTATAAACCCATGCCTTATATTATTGAACAAAATAGCCCTGCTAATAATTCTTCTAAATAAACAATTCACCTTGACCAGATGTATAAATTAATCAAAGCTGCCGAGTCAACATCGGCAGCTTTTGATTTGGTTGGCATACAGCTCCAACAACAATATAATTCCTAGTTAAGTCTTTTCCTATAATAATAAGTTGCTGCTAGCAGCAATAAAATAATTAAACCATAGCCTAAGTGAGAATGGCCTATTTGCCCTATCGAGCTGGAGCGTAGCACAGCCCGAGCCGCCACGGCATCAACCTTTTTTATCAAATCGTGGTCATTATAAATAGCAATTTCCCCAAGTTTTTGTCCTTGTTTAACAGGTGCCTTGATCTCGGAATTTAGTTTAATCTGACTCCTTAATTTCTTTTCCTGGCCCTTTACATAAATGGATGTAACTTCAGTTCCTGTTACGACTTTAATATTATCCGTAACTCCACCTATTACCTTAGTTGTACCGCACACATATCCCTTTGCCAGCAGGCTCTTACAGGAATAATGGTTAAACCCATAATCCAATAGTTCAATCGTATCTTTAAAGTGCCCATCTTTCTGAGTGCAAAACATTACTACTGTAATCAATCGGAGACCATCACGTTTAGCAGTTGCAGCAAGGCAATGTTGAGCTTCCGTGGTATAACCGGTTTTTAAACCATCTGCACCCTGATACCACCAGAGAAGTTTGTTGCTGTTTTTTAATTTTCTATGGTAGAGTTGATATTGTTTTACAGAAGTATAATCGGTTATGCTACTATGAGCCAGGGCATATCGAGCTAACACTGCCATATCATAAGCCGAACTATAATGATTTTTTGCCGGCAGCCCGTTTGCATTCTTAAAATGGGTGTCTTTCATACCCAGATCACTAGCCTTTTGGTTCATTTGGGTTATAAACTTATCCTCGCTACCTGCCAGGTGTTCCGCTACCGCAACACTGGCATCATTGGCTGAACTCAGAGCCATACCCATTAACATGTCGTCAAAGCTCATTACTTCACCGGGTTCGAGGTATAACTGGGTACCATCCATTTCGTAGGCATGCTGGCTGCTTACCACCTGGTCATTTTTATTAACTTTACCGTTTTTCATTGCTTCCAGGGCTAGCACAAGGGTCATTAGCTTGGTCATACTGGCAGGAGGAAGCTGCATGTGCTCGTTCTTGGCTTTAAGAATTTTTCCAGAATCGGCATCCATTAAAATATAAGCTTTGGCTGTTATGGTATCAGTATTCGTGTCATTTGCGATTACCGAGCTATTTAAAGCCAGGATAAAAATAAAAGTAATTAACACCAGGCAGGCTATTCTAGATTTAACTTCCATAGATAATTACCCTTTCGACGGTTAATATCTTGTTAAAAAACACAGTTATATTATTTCCAATAATAATTTTTGTTGAGTAGGTATTTTTTTGTATATAGGAATATATAAGCTTCATATTAACCGAGAATATTAGAACAAATTATTTATATTCTCACCAGTAACTTCCTGCTCGTGTTTTTAAAACCTTTACTTTATGGGATAATTACAAAGAGAATATAAAGCATTGAATGATTAGACCAGATTGAAAGGTATAAATATGGACTTTTTACCGGTTAATAAGGCTGACCTTGAGAAACGCGGGTGGGAAGAGCTGGATATTATCATTGTCAGTGCGGATGCTTATGTAGACCACCCCGCTTGGGCTGCCGCCATACTGGGGAGATTCCTGGAATATAAAGGTTACCGGGTGGGTATTATTGCCCAACCTGGCTGGCGAAACTTGGATGATATCAGGAGTCTGGGACAGCCGCGCCTTTTTTTCGCGATCTCTGGCGGTAATATGGATAGCATGGTAAATCATTATACTGCTGATAAGAAAAGGCGGCATGAAGATCTCTATTCACCTGGCGGTAAGACTGGCCTACGGCCTGATCGCCCCACCATTGTATACAGCAACCTGCTGCGCCAGGCCTATCCGGGTGTGCCTATAGTTATTGGAGGAGTAGAAGCAAGTCTGCGGCGTCTGGCTCATTATGATTACTGGAGCGATCAGGTGCGTCGTTCAGTGCTTGTGGATAGCCGGGCTGACCTGCTGGTTTATGGTATGGGTGAGCACAATCTTTTAGAAATTGCCCGCAGATTGAAAAGCGGGCAGGATATAGCGTATATGCCTAAGCTGCGCGGAACCTGTTATCTTTCCAACAAGTTAACCGAACAGGCTATCGATCTGCCTCCTTTTGAGGAAGTAGCTGCAGACAAACAAGCTTTTACCCGAGCCACCAGAATGATTCAAGAGGAGCTGAATCCCTATTGTGCGCATACATTGGCCCAGAAACACGGGGAACGCTGGGTGATACAAAACCCACCGGCCTTGCCATATACTACTGAACAATTGGATGAGATTTATAAATTGCCATTTGCGCGCCGCTATCATCCTATGTACGAAGTTAGTGGAGGAGTGCCGGGATTGGCTCCGGTGCAGTTCTCAATTGTAACTCACCGAGGTTGTTTTGGTGGGTGTGCCTTTTGCTCAATAGGTATGCACCAGGGAAAGTTTATCCAAAACCGCAGCCCTCAATCTATAGTAGAAGAAGCCCGAGCCCTGTCAGAACATCCTGATTTTAGGGGAACCATTCCGGACGTGGGGGCGCCATCAGCAAATATGTATGGCTTAAAGGGTATTGATGAGGATAAATGCCAAAAGTGTCGGCGCAGTAGTTGTATTTTTCCCGGGATATGCAAAAATCTTAAAACCGACCAGTCGCCTTCAGTTAAGCTCTGGCAACGATTACGGGAAATTAAAAGAATCAAACACCTTTTTGTTTCATCAGGGGTCCGTTATGATCTAATCCTGAGGGATACTTCTGGGAAGTATCTACGAGATCTGTGTCGTTATCATATAAGTGGACAGTTAAAGATAGCACCCGAGCATGTTTCCGATCGAGTAACCCGAATAATGCATAAACCGGGGAAAACGGAATATAAGAAGTTCATAAATGCATTCAATAAAACTAATAAGGAATTAGGTAAAGAACAGTATATTATACCTTATTTTATCTCTGCCCATCCGGGTTGTGACTTACAGGATACCGTTGAGTTGGCGGAGTTTGTACGTGATCAATTACAGTATTATCCGGAGCAGGTACAGAACTTTACCCCCACTCCGATGACGATTTCTACTTGTATGTATCATACGGGTCTTAATCCGGAAAATGGCAAGGCCGTTTATGTACCCCGCCAGGAGAAGGAACGTAAATGGCAGCGAGCGCTTTTGCAATATCGTAACCGGGCTAATCAAAATCTGGCGCGTGAAGCATTACATGCCTGCAGCCGTGAGGATTTAATCGGCTCCTCCCCCCGGGCGCTGGTAAAAGGTGCACCTGCACCAGGCAGCAACGGTAAGAAAAACCAGCCAGTAGTTGGCAAGGGAAGAAAAAAGAACTCAAACAAAAAAAGCCCACGCCGATAATAGCATGGGCTTTAACATAATTTCATAGTTCGGGGGAAGCTAGTCCTTGGCAATGGTAGCGTTGTAACGGAATATTGCTTCCGACGCCTTAATGATTCGCATAAGCATACCGTTGACCGGCGTAGACACACCGTATTTTTTGCCCAATTCTACCACAGTACCGGCAAATATATTAACTTCTGTTTGCCGTGCGGCCTCCATATCCTGGCACATTGAGGTTTTGCCGCTTGGTTCCAGGCCCTTAATTATGCGAAGGCATTCATTGATATCTTCCTGGCTAAGGTTGATACCTGCTTTTTGAGAAACCTCAACAACCTCGCGCATAGCGTCAACCATCAACTCCTGAACTTCGTTAATATCCTGGACTATCCCGTACGGTACCCTGAGCACGGCTGAGGTCTGATTGACTCCTACATTGAGCATGAATTTCCACCATAGGGTATTCATCATATCTTCGGGAATTATGTAATGTATACCGGTGCGTTCGAAAAATTCCTGGACTTTGAGTACCTTTTCCGAATAAGAGCCCGGTTTATTCACCTTTTCACCAAAATAGGTGGTACCGAGATGATGCGATATTGCTTCGTTCCCAACCTTCAGGGCATCAATACCTGCATTGACTGAATAAAGTACCTTTTCCATACCAAAGCGTGCTCCAATAATTTCTTCGCTGGTTATGCCATTAAGCAGTGACAGTATAATGGTATTCGGCCCCACCTGGTTTATGACTTCTTCAATGGCTTCTTCAAGCTGGTGAAACTTTACGCCGAATATCAGCAAATCAACTGGGTCGCATTTTTCTGCGGGTCTTACGACTTTAAATCTGAAATTCTCGCCGTTTATGGTAATCTCATTTTCCGAATAGCGCCTGGCCCGTTCGCCGTCCGCTATTACACTTAAATTCTCAATCGGAATAGTTTTTACAATTTGGTTCATATAGGCGCAACCGATCGCGCCCAGGCCAACTATGGAAACTTTATTTATCATCGATGAATCACCCCTATTAAAGTGCAGATTATGAAAGCTTTCCTGTGCATACTACCATCTTTTACGTTCTAACTCAAGAGGCAGCAGCAAACTACCAAAAAGGTGCTGCACAACTGCTATCGGGGGGTATTTGTTGTTAGAATAATCTACTACTCTACATCAAAATTAAAGTACTGTTTGGGATACGGCTCATTTATCAGGGTGTAGTGCCACCATTCCCTGGTATAGGGCTTAAAACCATGCCTTTGCATCGCATTTTTCAGTATCTCGCGATTTGCGGCCTGCTTTGTGGTGATAAGTGTTGTGCCGAAGGCAGAAATTTCATCTAATAAATCAAAGCTGCTGCCCATATCTACTTCTTTCCCGGTTTTTTTATCAACCAGGGTTAAATCAATTGTGCTGCCCCTGGTATGGCCGGATTTCTTAGCTATGTAACCAAGGTTAAATAAGTCTTTTTTATCCACATTGGGATAATACCGTGATTTCATTTTTGTATCGCTTATGTCCTGTGCCCACCTAATAAAGTGGTTAACTGCTTTTTGCGGCCTATAAGCATCGAAGATTTTTAAGCTATAACCTTGCTTGCCGAGGTCTTCGTTTACAGCTTGCAAAGCTTTTGCTGTCTCATTGGTTAGAATGGCAGTTGGCGCCTTATATCCGTCAATCCGTGTTCCCACAAAGTTATTTTCGCTATAGTAACGTATATCGGGCTGTACATTGGGAACGACTTGGTTAACATATACAAATCCTGCGGGTATATGGGCCTTTTCCGATACATGGTTTTTTTTGGGTGAATGAGCTTTTTGGGCACAACCTGTTAATAGCAGCAAAAGAGATAATAAGACTATAAATGACTTTCTTTTCATTGCTAAATACCTTCTTTAAAGGTTCATTGAATCAACAGTCACGCCTTCAATCTTACGCAGGTCATTAGACAACCTTTGAACATCACTGGTATCGGCTTTCATAACTATAGCAATCAAACCATCTGTCTTATCAGGAGCTGGTACTCCGAAACGTCCGATGATTTTGGAACCGTAGCTGGTTAACACATGTTGTACATTGGCCGCATGGTCGCCCCGGTCATCAACCCGTATCCCTACAATGTTTAAATCAGTCATGTAATTTACCTCCATTATTTATCTGCTATAGTTTAACCATGTGTTTATTGCCTATACATTTTGCAGCCAGGCCAGAAGGTGGTAGGGTAAAGAACCCTGCTGTAATTACATTTTGTTATTTTAAAAGTAGTTCTGGTAGACTAATACTATTAGTAAATAATAAGGATTGATTTAATGC
>JBDKUD010000168.1:0-22273 GCA_039679805.1 Syntrophomonas sp.
GGTGTCAGAATATACGGTCTTATTCTCGGCCTTTCCCTGCACAAGTCTTACACACTGTCCATCTTTTAAATCAATTGCCGGGTAAATTATCATGTTTAATCTCCCCAAAGTTTTTTAATACATTTAACCCCATCTCACTGGATTTTTCCGGGTGAAACTGGGTGGCAAATACATTGTTCTTTTCTACGGCACAAACAAAATCTATGCCATGGTTGCTGGTTGCTGCTACCCATGAGTCATCTTCGGTAACAACATAATATGAATGCACAAAATAAAAATGGCTGCCGGATTGTATATTTCTAAATAACCTGCTGGCAGAATTCGGGGTTATTTCATTCCAGCCCATATGAGGTACTTTATAAATGGGCGGTAGTTTTACCACTCGTCCTTTAATTATATCCAGGCCTTCATGCAGCCCATTTTCCTCACTTACACTAAAAAGCAATTGCATTCCCAGACATACTCCCAGTAAAGGAGTTCCCTGTTTAACCACTTCATTAAGTGCTTTATCAATTCCCCTGGTCCGTAAATTACATATGGCATCCGCAAAAGCTCCCACTCCTGGTAAAACTACCTGCTCTGCTGTCAGTATTTTATCAGGATCGGAAGTTGTAAACGATTCCAGGCCGATTTTAAGAAATGCATTTTTGACACTGGCCAGATTACCTACTCCGTAGTCAATTATTGCAATCAAAACGCTAACCTCCGGTTAATAGTCACCTTATTATCTTCAAGCTTATTGGGGCTACAAATTACCTTTTGAAGACCAGATGCCCTCGATACGTGGTTCATAGGCAATCGCCTGTTTGAAAGCCCGGGCAAAAGCTTTAAAAATGCCTTCGATAATATGATGTGAGTTATCTCCTCTGATTAAGTCAATATGAATATTCATTCCGGCATTATTGGCAACTGCCTGAAAAAATTCTTTCACATTTTCGGTAGCCAATCCGCCCACCATTTCCCGCGGAAGATCAACTTCATAAACCAAGCAGGAACGACCTGACAAATCCAGGACCACTCTGGCCAGGGCTTCATCCATAGGTACAGTAGCTTCACCGTACCTTTGAATACCGCGCTTTTCATGCAGTGCGTTCTTAATTGCTTCCCCCAGACAAATCCCAATGTCTTCCACTGAATGGTGGTCATCAACCTCCACATCACCACGGGCTGTAACCTTTAAGTCGCACAGGCTGTGTACCGAAAAAAGCGTAAGCATATGACCTAAGAATGGTATTTCGGTATCAATCTGGTGAACCCCGGTCCCGTCCAACTCGATTTGCAGGAGTATCTCCGTCTCATTGGTTTTTCTCTGAATCTCATGGGTTCTAATAACGGGCAATTTACTTCTCCTTTCTGACCCTAACAGAATTGGCATGGGCCGTAAGTCCTTCAACTTCCGCCAGCTGGATGATATCATCCGCATTCATTTGAATACCCTCGGAAGAGTAATAAACAATATTTGATACTTTCATAAACGTATCCACCATTACCGATGAATAAAAACGGGCTGTGCCTCCGGTAGGAAGAATATGATTGGGACCGGCAAAGTAATCCCCTACCGGTTCGGGAGTATTGCTGCCCAGGAAAATAGCTCCCGCATTTTGGATTTTACTTAGCATCTCAAAAGGATATTCAACCATAAGCTCCAAATGCTCAGGTGCCACCAGATTAGCCACTTCACAAGCTTCATTCATATTTTTGGCCAGTATAAAAGCACCATAATCCTGTAGGGATTTAGTAATAATATCTTTACGTATTAATCCCTCAACCTGTTTGATAATTTCCTTTTCCACCTTATCCAAAAGACTGGCGTCATCTGTAACCAAAATACTGCGAGCCAGTATATCATGTTCCGCCTGAGACATCATATCAGCCGCCAGGTAAACCGGATCGGCTTTCTTATCCGCTACAATTAAGATCTCACTGGGGCCAGCCAGCATATCAATGTTACAATCACCATAAACCATCTTTTTAGCCAGGGTAACATAGATGTTACCTGGTCCGGTAATAATGTCTACCTGCTTGACAGTTTCAGTACCCCAGGCCAGGGCAAAAACTGCCTGGGCTCCACCCATTTTATAAATCTCTTCCAGACCCAGCTCAGCCGCCGCCACTAGTGTATAGGGGTTAAGCTTGCCGTTTTTATCGGGAGGAGTTACCATAGCTATCTCTTCCACTCCGGCAACCTGAGCAGGTATTGCATTCATTAAGACTGAGGACGGGTAAGCTGCTGTTCCGCCGGGGACATAAATACCTGCCCTCTTTAGAGGGCGGAATAACTGTCCCATAATATTTCCGGTTTCATCAGGCTCCATCCAGGAATTTCTCATTTGTTTGTAATGATAGTTAAAAATATTTTCAATAGCTTTACGGATAGCAAAGAGATATTCATCACTTACTTGTTCGTAAGCTTCTTCAATTTCAGCCTCAGATACTAAGAAATTATCTGCATTCAATAAAGCTCCATCATATTTTTGGGTTAACTCAAAAATGGCCTGATTGCCTTTTTCTTTGACCTGTCGGCCAATCTCAGCCACACTCGCTTCATAATCGTTATTATTAAGCTGGGTTGCTTTTATTGAAGCAATGAAATCCTGGTCTGATGTGCTTATCCTCTTAATCTTCATTATTAACTACCACCTTTCACAATTGCTTCTATTTTTTCGATAAGAGGTTGAATATCATCATACTTGGTGCGATAACTAACTCGATTACTTATCAGTCGGGTGGTGGAATCCATTATTTTCACCAACTCCACCAGATTGTTTTCCTTAAGAGTCCTTCCGGTAGAAACTATATCCACAATCATATCGGCAAGCCCCATTAATGGAGCCAGTTCAATATTGCCATGGAGTTTAATTATCTCCACCTGCAATCCCTGACTGCGGAAAAATCTCTCTGCCACCACTGGGAACTTGGTTGCAACCCGTTTGTAATTCAAATCACGGATGGAAGTATCTTTAATATCCTGGGGTACTGCCACCACGAAACGGCAGTACCCATATTTCAAATCCACCATTTCAAAGACATCTTTACCCTGTTCTACAATTACATCCTTACCGACTATACCCAAATCGGCTGCTCCGTATTCAACATACGCCGGTACATCGGTGGGTCGACAGATGATATATTTTATAGCGGGATTACCAGGATAAGTAAATACCATATTGCGGGTCTCGGAGTTAATCCCTGCGGTGGGAAGATTGGCTTTATTAAGAATATCAATAGTAGGTTTTAACAGAGTCCCCTTGGACAGGGCTATAGTTAAGTATTCCTGGGCCATAAATTCTTCCTCCAGTTATTATTCTTTATCAATATATATTAGCGTACAATTACCCCGACCTTCTAATTTGTCTTCCAGTGTCTGCCGGGAGTAAGACAACAGATCCAACTCCACTATACAACCTTGTTTGCGTAGTTCATCAGCTTTCTTCACCATTGTCTCCAGATCATTACCACCTATTAAATATCGCCGGGGTTCTTCTTCCTGGTGGTCGAGTACCAGTGCCAGGCGGTCCATACCTAATGCGAAACCGGTGGCCGGACAGGGAAAGCCGAATTGTCCCAGCAGTTTATCGTAACGTCCGCCACCCAGTAATCCATATCCCAAATCGGGTGAATAGCCTTCAAAAACTACGCCGGTATAGTAATCCAGCCCTCTGAGAACCCCCATATCTATTACTATGCTATCTTCCACCCCGAATATTTTAAGGGCATCATACAATTCCAGCATCTCACTTACCGCCTGGGAGGCATTCTTGTTATTCTCAATATACGGAACTTTATGCAAAATCTCCACACCGCCATGTAATACTGGCAAACGGGAAATGGTTTCTTTCAATTGGTCATCAATCGGCAGTGTTTCCAAAACACGCGATAATTCCACCAGGTCTTTGGTCTCCACCAGATTCCTGATGGTGTTTTTGTCATCAGCATTCATACCGCTATCATCCAGCAGACTATTGAAAATACCAATCTGGTTCAGGCTGACTTTGAAATTGGTGAGTCCAAAATCTCGCAGGGCCTTCACGGCCATGGTGATTACTTCCGCATCTGCCCAGGGACCGGGAGCACCTAACAATTCTACCCCCAGTTGCCAGAATTCACGGTACTGGGCTAGCTGAGGCTGAACATGTCTGAATACATTGGCAATATAAAATAATCTCTGGGGAAGGCCGGCCTCTTGTAGATGAATCGAAGCCAGACGGGCAATAGAAGTGGTTATTTCGGGACGCAGTGATACTATTCCACCGTCCCGGTCCATAAATAGGAATAGTTGTTCCCGGATATTTCCGCCGGCTTCAACTACTTCCAGGTACTCAACCGTAGGAGTTATGACCTCCTCATATCCGTAGCTGGTGAATAGTTGACTGGCCTTTCTTTCAACTGCTCTGCGTCTCTTTACTTCTTCCGGTAATAAATCTCGTAATCCCCGGGGAATCTCTTTATTTCTCATCCTTTGACTCCTTCGCTAATCTGGTTGGTATTACATTTATAATAACTTACTATCATTTATTATTAATTGGAACTCACATTTTAAATGTTTAGCTGCCCGACGACACATTAGCATTTTGGTAAGAAATATTTCAAAGTATTCCATCACCGAGCACACGCTGGTATCTATGTGCATTTTCAGCGCAACACTCATTTCTGATTTGTCAATCAATAAGTTGGAACTGGTAACTGCGTAATTCACCCGGTCACGGGGAGTAAATGTCGCAATATCTTGTTTCCTTACCCGAGAGCGGTGAACATCTGACTTATCTGCCAGTATTAAAGCGGCAGCTACATTATTTACCGGCTGGCCGCCGCTATTTTCTTCGTGATTACCTATGGCCCCCATTATGGTAGCTATTTCCCCGGGATCCATTTCCAAATCAAGCAGTATATTAAGAGCCATAATTGCTCCGGACATCCCATGGTTATAACGATTAATCAGGTTGCCGATATCATGCAGGTAACCGGCTATGGCGCCCAACTCTGCTTCACGTTGGGCATAACCCAAGGTATTTAAAATATCGTAACATATAAAGCAAGTAAGTTCAGCGTGATGCATATTATGCTCAATAGCTCCAATATTGCCGATAAAAGCATTGCCCATTTCCATGTATTGGCTTATAATCGGGCTATTTTTAACATTCTGGATTGTAACCGCCATTTCTTACCATCCCTAAACAATATTATTTGCCTAATTATTCTGTTGGGATCGACTTAAGCAGTTTAGCTGCATCCCGGTAAGCCCAGGTTGTTCTAGGTATCGCCTCCAGGAGTTTCCTGGCCTCTTGATAATCCTTGACTTTAACCAACTGCCGGGCTAATTCGACATCCCGGTGAGCATTTTTTTCTCTTTCCACTTCGGCAACTTTATCATCCATCTTATCCTTCTTACCCAGTTTATCCAGTTTGCGATATTCCGCTATGGCTGCATCATATTTACCTTCAGCTACCAGCATACTGCCTTCCGTAGTTATCCGGCGAACTTCAATTCTTTCCGGCAGGCTAATTAGAAGATAGCCATAACCGCCCAGAAAAGCTAACAATAAAATCATTGCTGCTATCCAGGTGATGGAATACCTAATCTGCTTTCCTAAAAATAAAATCAGAAATACCACCGGCACTCCAGTTATACAGGTAATTTTAAGGAATTCCCGGGTAGGCAGATAAAGCAACATGGCAATCCCCACTATCACCAGGGTAATTCTTACAACTGGTTTTTTTAAAAGGCCGCTCATACTTTCCCCCCCTGAATATCTAGTGACTTAGAGCCTTTCTTCCGATATCCTTCCTGTATTGCATGCCTTCAAAAAAGACTTTTTCGACTTGATTGTATACCTTATATATAGCTTCCGGTATATTTCGGCCACTGGCAACTACCCCCAGCACCCGGCCACCGTTGGTTACTATTTGGTTGTTCTTAATAGCTGTACCGGCATGAAATACCAGGGTATCCCCATCTGTCTCGTTTATTCCGTTTATTATTTTACCCTTTTCATAACTTCCCGGATAGCCCTGGGAAGCTAAGACTACACATACACAATTCCCCTCATTTAACTCAACCTTGTAATCATTTAGCTTGCCATCGGCGGCCATTTCAAACAGGGGATAAATATCACTCTTAATCATGGGCATTAAAACCTGAGTCTCCGGATCACCGAAGCGGGCATTAAACTCCAAAACTTTGGGTCCATCGGCAGTTATCATTAGTCCTGCATATAAAACTCCCTGATAAGGATGCCCCTCATTTTGCATGGCCTTGATGACGGGTTCGATAACCTCATCTATTACAAACCTATGTAACTCCGGCGTATAAACCGGTGGTGAGCAATATGCTCCCATCCCCCCGGTATTAGGGCCTTTATCGTCGTCAAATATACGTTTGTGATCCTGAGCTGAGAGCAAGGGAACATAATTGGTTCCGTCACTAATAGCAAAAAAGCTTACTTCTTCCCCTACCAGACATTCTTCGATTACTATCCTTTTACCTGCATCACCAAAACTGTGGTCCTTCAGTATGGCTTCAATAGCAGCTTTAGCTTCAGCAAAATCCTGAGCTATTATTACACCTTTTCCAGCTGCCAGTCCATCAGCTTTAACAACTACCGGTTTACCTTGGTCGGTATATCTTTTTACATAATTCAGGGCCATTTCCATGTCATCAAAAACTTCATAATCAGCTGTAGGAATATTATATTTCTTTAACAGGTGTTTGGTAAACACTTTACTGCCTTCTAGCCTGGCCGCAGCAGCTGTGGGTCCAAAAATTTTCATACCAGCGGACTGAAAACGGTCCACTATACCCTCCATTAAGGGGGCTTCCGGCCCAACCACTGTTAAATCTATATTTTGCTCTTTGGCAAAAGCAAATAGCTTTTCCACATCAGTAGCCTGAATATTTATGCATTCAGCCAGTTCAGCAATTCCCGGATTGCCTGGTGCCGCATACAACTTCTCAATTTCCGGACTTTGGGCCAACTTCCATACCAGGGCATGTTCCCGCCCGCCCTGTCCTATGACCAGTACCGTCTTACCCACAATATACCTCCCTTGAATTGAGATTAATTCAACACAGATTTACACAGATTTAATTTGGAAGGACACAGATTTTAATTGTATGAATTCGGAGTAATGCTAATTTTCAGGGGCGTTTTGCCTTCTGCTGCATGTGGGGTTAAACACAGAAACATCTCAAATTGGTTACATTCGAGAACTATTTATCATTACACAATATCTGCATAATCCACTACCAATTGCGTAACATTTTGAATATAATCTGTGTTAATCCATTAAAATCTGTGTCCTTCTGTGTTGAATCGGTCTTTATTTTTCTCCGGTGAGCTTGCCTAAATAGTTTGAAATCATAGTATCATAAGCTGCGGTATGGCTAAATGCTTCTACGGCTAGTTTAAACCGCTGATCCCGGCTTATATCACCAGATGCCTCTAACTGACTTAAAATACTGCTATAAAATTCGGGTTTTACTACAATAATTACGTCCTGATAATTCTTAGCGGCTGCTCTTACCATGGTAGGACCGCCAATATCTATATTTTCAATAGCCTCTTCCAGGGAAACTCCTGGCTTGCTGATAGTTTCTTTAAAAGGATAAAGATTTACTACTACCATATCTATAGGGGTTATTTCGTTTGTTTCCAATTGTTTTAAATGTTCTGGAATACTTCTGCGGGCCAGAATGCCTCCATGAACTTTAGGATGTAATGTTTTTACCCGCCCATCCAAAATTTCTGGGAACCCGGTGACTTCAGCAACTTTAATAACCTTAACTCCGGCTTCCTTTAGAGAATTATAAGTTCCTCCGGTAGAAATAATTTCATAACCCAGTTTCTCCAGACCTCTGGCAAAATCTACAATACCTTCTTTATTAGATACACTTACTAATGCTCTTTTCATGATTAGCCCTCCTTTATGTAAACCTTTCTGGAATCTATGTACACCTTACCGTCAGCAATTAGTTGAATGGCCCGCCAGTAAGTATTATGTTCTTCAACGAGAATTCGTTCCGCCAAGCTGTCTTCATCATCATCCTGGAGAACAGGTACTGCCGACTGCAAAATAATTGGGCCGGTATCCATACCTTCATCCACAAAATGAACTGTACACCCGCTAAATCTTACTCCATAGTCAACTGCCTGTCTCTGGGCATGAAGACCGGGAAAAGAAGGTAATAGAGCAGGATGGATATTTAACATCCGATGTTTATAAGCTTCAAGTAGTACATGGCCTACCAGGCGCATATATCCAGCTAAAATTACCAAATCAACATTCGTTTCCTCCAACTGTTTAACAAGTTCTGTTTCATATCCTTCACGGTTCTCAAAGTTTTTGGGATTGATATGCATAGCAGATATATTCCGATTTCTGGCCTTGTCCAGAGCAGCGGCGTTTTCCTTGTCACTTATCAGAATATTAATCTCAGCATTCAGCTTGTTGCTAATAATTGCTTCGTATATTGCATCGAAATTACTGCCCCGGCCAGAGGCAAGTATTGCCAGTTTGAGTTTTTTCGGCTCCATTACCTGAATCATTCTACTACTACCTTTTGCTCCTGTGAGCTTACCTTCCCAATTACTACTGGTTTCTCCCCCTCAGCCTGCAAATACTCCAGAACCTGACTGCTCAACTGGGGTGAAGTTACCAGGACAAATCCTATACCCATATTAAAGGTTCTGAACATTTCCGATTTGTCTACCTGGCCCAGTTCCTGCATAAGTTTGAATATCGGCTTAATTTCAAAAGATGATGCATTAATAATAGCTCCCATACCAGCGGGTATTATTCTTTGCAAGTTTTCGGTTATCCCGCCGCCTGTTATATGTGCCATCCCGCGTATTTCAACTTTATCCAGCAATGGCAAAACTGTTTTTACATAAATGCGAGTAGGAGTAATAAGTTCTTCCCCCAGAGTTTTGCCAAGCGATTCCACATACTGGTCAAGCTTTAATCCGGCCTTTTCCAATAGTATTTTTCTGGCCAGAGAATTACCATTGGAATGGATTCCTGATGAAGGCAGCCCAATAACCACATCGCCATCTTCAATATTATTTCCGTTAATCAGACGGTCGTGTTCAACTGCTCCTACTGTAAAACCGGCCAGGTCATATTCGTTCTCCTTATAAAACCCAGGCATTTCCGCAGTTTCGCCTCCGATTAGAGAACAACCGGCTTGCAGGCATCCGGCACTAACCCCTTTAACCAAATCTTCAACTACTCCCGGATGAAGTTTCCCCACTGCTATATAATCCAGGAAAAATAAGGGCTCAGCTCCATGTACCAGAATATCGTTGACACACATAGCTACCAGGTCAATACCTACCGAATCATGAATACCCAGCATATGCGCAATTTTAAGTTTGGTACCGACGCCATCCGTCCCCGACACCAGAACCGGATGGCGGTATTTATCCATATCCAAGGCAAAGAAGCCGCCAAATGAACCAATGTCTGCCAGGACTTCGGGTCTCTTGGTCTGACCTACCCACTTCTTAATCATATCAACTGATTGGTTGGCGGCATCTATATCTACACCCGCCTCTTTATAACTCAAACCTGGTTTTTCCATATTAAGCCTCCACACTCTCAATTGGTATTGGATAATCGCCACTAAAACAAGCAGAACAGAAGAAATCCGGTTCATGTTTTAATGCCTTGAACATTCCTTCCATGCTAATATAATGTAAACTATCAGCACCAATGTATTCGCCTATCTGCAGGGTATCCATGGTATTAGCTATCAATTCCTCCCGGCGTGAAGTGTCAATCCCGTAATAACAGGGAAAACTGGTGGGCGGAGAAGAAATTATCATATGCACCTCGGCTGCTCCCGCCTCCCGCAGCATTTTAACTATTTTCTTGCTGGTGGTTCCTCTCACAATAGAATCATCTACCATTATAATTCTTTTTCCCGCCACAACTTGTTTATTAGGATTTAATTTTATCCTTACTCCCAATTCACGCATCTGCTGAGTAGGTTGAATAAAGGTCCTGCCAATATAGCGGTTTTTCATAAGACCCTCTTCAAAAGGAAGACCTGACTCTTCAGCAAATCCCATGGCTGCTGCGGTACCGGAATCAGGGACAGAGATTACCATATCGGCATCAATATTGCACTCCCGAGCCAACTGTTTGCCAAGTTCTCTACGGGCCTGATAAACATTTATTCCATCAATAGTACTGTCCGGACGGGCAAAATAGATATATTCAAAAATACAGTGGGCACTGCGGGGGGACTTGGCTATCTTCAAAGACCGTAAACCGTCTTGGTCTATAACAACTATCTCGCCCGGTTCCACATCTCTTATATATTCGGCACCAACCGTATCAAGAGCCGCGGTTTCTGAAGCCAGAACATAATTCCCGTCCAGATCGCCGATGCATAAAGGACGGATACCCATCTGATCCCTAACGCCTACCAGTTTATCTTCAGTAATTATAACCAGCGCAAAAGCACCTTTTATATCTATCATGCACTTGGCCAAAGCATCTTCTAATTTGTCCTGAGAATACCTGGCCAGTAGATTGGCTACAATTTCTGTATCAGTCGTACTTTGAAACACTGAACCGTACGTGGCCAGCTGTTTTCTAAGCGGCACAGTATTTACCAGGTTGCCATTATGAGCCAGGGCGACCATTCCATTTAAGTAATGGAAAACCAGAGGCTGGGCATTAACCAGTCCGCTCTCTCCAGTAGTAGAATAACGCACATGGCCGATAGCAATATTACCTTTAAGTCCGTTAATGGTATTTTTGTTTATTACTTCCGACACCAAGCCCATTCCTTTGAAAAGCTCAATCTTATGACCGTTGGAAACAGCTATTCCGGCACTTTCCTGACCGCGATGCTGAAGAGCATATAAGCCATAGAATGCAGTCCGGGCGGCATCTGTTTCACTGGCCGGGTTGTTCAGGTATATTCCAAACACTCCACATTCATCTTTGAACTTATCGTCTATCTCATAAGGCATTCTATTGTCCCCCTTCAAATATCAGACGCTTAACTAATTCAACACAGATTTACACAGATTTAATCTGAAGGACACTGATTATTTATGTGTACCCCTCACCCCCCCTAAGGACACAGCCACCTATAAAAACGCCTGAAGGGAAGTAAAGTACACACAGACTCTTTCTCTACGTTAATTCATAATTCAAAATTCACAATTCATAATTTTTTTATTAAAATCTGTGTACGAGCAAAGCGAGTCAGTGTTGAATTTATTTCTCTCCCAATACTGCTTCGATCCTTCTTACAACCTCGAGATAGGCTTCCTCTTCTTTGCCCAGATCCCGGCGGAAGCGATCTTTATCCAGCTTTTCCAGGCTTTCTTTATCCCACAGCCGGCAGCTATCGGGAGATATCTCATCACCGAGTACTACCTCGCCCTCATAAATTCCAAATTCGAGTTTAAAATCAACTAGAATTATGCCAATACTATCAAAGAACTTTTGTAACACTTCATTAACTTTAAAAGCCCGTGCATTTACTTGTGCTAACTGGTCTTCGGTAAGCCAGCCCATTACCTTGGCATGGTAATCATTTATCATCGGATCGCCTAAATCATCATCTTTATAGTAAAGCTCCAGTATGGGGGCAGGAAGTTCAGTTCCTTCTTCTTTTCCCACTCGTTTAACCAAACTGCCTGCTATCCGGTTACGCATTACCACTTCCACCGGAAGCATCTGTAACTTCTGAACCAGTACAGTTCTCTCATCAATCTTTTCTAATAAATGGGTAGGTATGCCCTCTTTTTCCAGAAGTTTAAACAGCATACAGGTAATACGGTTATTTATCATGCCTTTGTTTCTTATTACTCCCTTTTTGGCTCCATTAAAGGCAGTGGCATCATCTTTGTAGACCATTAATACCCGATCATCATTACCGGTGGTATAAACCTGTTTAGCTTTACCCTCATACATTAATGTTCCTGGCTGCATAAATAATCCTCCTTTGAACTTATCTCTACTCCAATCCACAACGTTTAAAAATAAAATCTACATTGGCAGTATAAACACCATAATCAAAAATCCGGTCTATTTCATCCCCGGATATTAACGCCATAATCTCTGGATCTTTCAATACCAGTTCCTTAAAGTCCAGCCTTTCATTCCAGCTCTTCATAGCATTAGTTTGCACTATACGGTAAGCGCTTTCCCGCAAAATCCCCTTCTTAACCAGCGCCAGCATAAGCTGTTGGGAAAACACTAGTCCCTGGGTCTTCTTTATATTGTCTGCCATATTATCCTCATATATTACCAGCCCTTTGACCACGTTTGTGAATTTGTCCAGCATATAATAAAGTAAAATACAACTGTCGGGAATAATCACCCGCTCCACCGAAGAATGGGTGAGGTCCCGTTCATGCCACAAAGCCACATTTTCCATGGCAGCTAGAGCATTTCCCCTTATTACCCGGGAGAGACCCGCTACTCTTTCGCTCATCATGGGATTACGTTTGTGAGGCATGGCTGAAGACCCTTTCTGTCCTTTACGGAAAGGCTCCTCGGCTTCCAGAATGTCAGTACGCTGTAAATTCCTTATTTCGGTAGCCATCTTTTCCAGTGAGCTGGCGCAAACTGCCAGAGTAGTTACAAACTGTGCATGGCGGTCTCTCTGGATGACCTGGGTGGATATCGGACAGGGTTTAAGTCCTAATGTCTCGCAAACGTGTTCCTCCACCAGTGGATTAAGGTGAGCAAAATTACCGACCGCTCCGGATATAGCACCATAGGCAATAACTTCCCGAGCCTGCTTTAACCGTTCTATATTTCTGGCCATTTCTGTATACCATAAGGCCATCTTGAGACCAAAGGTAGTAGGTTCGCCATGAACCCCATGGGTACGGCCAATACATAAAGTGTATTTATACTGAAGGGCTTTTTCTTTAATAACTTCCCTCAGTTTTTCCATCTTGTCCAGAATCAAATCAGCCGAGTCCCGCATCTGTAATGCAATCCCGGTATCCAGAATATCAGACGAAGTCAGACCCAAATGAATATATTTGGATTCATCACCCACATATTCCCCAACATTAGTTAGAAAAGCAATCACATCATGCCGCACCTCGGCTTCAATTTCATTTATACGACTTTCATCAAAGTTGGCTCGTTCTTTAATTACTTCAACTGCCTGGGCAGGGATTTTATCCAATCGTGCCCAACCTTCACAGGCCGCAATTTCTATCTTAAGCCAATTACTAAGTTTATTATGATCAGACCATATTGCACCAATTTCGGGCATTGTATACCTTTCAATCATTTACCGGCCTCCTTAAGTTCAAGATATTTACTAATTCCTATTTCCTTTAATCTCCGGTCCTTCTCCAGCACATCAGCAGACATTTTTTGCCGAAAAGCTAATAACCGGTTATGCAAACCTTTATCCCCTACAGCCATTATTTCCAGTGCTAATAATGCAGCATTGGCACTGCCGTTTATAGCAACCGTAGCAACTGGTATACCTTTTGGCATCTGGACAATAGAATAAAGCGAATCGACTCCTGAAAGAGTGCTGGTCTTTATAGGTACACCAATAACCGGTAGCACAGTATAGGCAGCGATGATTCCTGGCAGATGAGCTGCCCCGCCTGCCCCGGCTATGATGACATTATAACCCTTATCAACTGCGGACATTGAATATTCAGCAGTCTCCGTGGGTAAGCGATGTGCAGAACAAATGGTTACATCATATTCGACCTCAAACTGGTCTAAGACATCGCCGGCTTCCTTCATTATATTAAGATCAGAATCACTGCCCATAATTATTCCTACCCTGGGCATATAAACCATCCCCTTCCAGTAATTTAACGAATATGTATCTCAGGTTGAGGATTTAACGCTTAATCTGTTACTTTGGCGTTATTATTCCCCTTTTATGTCCAAAACTACAAAACCCGGGTGGATAGTTTCATAATCGAAACCTATCCGCCTGGGTTTTTATCCCTATACGGTGTAGTGCTACTGCACCTGTATCACTCGGTCCAGTCCATGCCCAAAAGCAAGCGGAACCCTAGACACACTTTCGCATTTCAATATTTTGCACTTTACATTCTGATATTATCAAAGCTTAAATAACCTGTCAATTTAAAAGTCCAGCTGTTAAACATATTCCCTACTGCTGGACGTATTTACTGAACTGCCCATAAACTTATAAAGTTCAAAATGTTTCATGTGAAACATTGCCCTTTCATCCCTTAGACAACCAGGCTTACAGCTGTTTTAAAATTCCTTGAAATGACACTTTTGTTAAAAAGGCTGCAAACAAAAAAGCAGGTTCGAAAACCTGCCTATTAGCCTAATATTATTTTCATATCTAAACTGGTGTTTATTTTATTTGAAGAACGGCCCTCCCATGGGCAAGACTGTTCTACCATAAGAAGTATTAAGAATTATTGCACCAGCAGTGTAAAGACCCATGATTCCTGTAAATAGTAATAAATTGCCAGCCGCAACACTTGCCGATGGCCCCAGAACTCCTAAGTCCTTTAAAGAAATTAATGGACATGCCAAAACTAAACCTATAACTGCCAGATTCAAAGATAACGGAGCTGTCTTAAAATAGCCGAAGCACCAGACGAGAAGAGTAATTGAGAGTACCAGCCAGGCCCACCCATCCATGCGAGAATCAAGAGCTATTTTATTCGCAGCATAAATAAATTTAACAAACATCTCAACTCCACCGGTAAACATAAAGAAGGCTGCAAAAACAGTAAAAACGTTACCACCAATCAAATTGCCTTCCTTATATTCAATAACACCTACGACTATCTGCACTAGAAAACCACCCAGTAACCAAGCACCTAACAGCGGTAATGCTGTAGCCTCCACCTTACCAGTTAATAATGCATAAAACGTAAAACACGCTATGGCCAGTGCTGTTAACCCCGCTGGAGCAGGATTGGCCCATCCTTTTTCTTGTTCAGACATTACAAACCCTCCCTCATAATAAATAAAATCAAACAAAAAAGCAGTTAGGGAATTTTCACCTCCTTAATTAACCGTTTCTCTCTATGGTGTAAAAAAAGTCGGCCATTTGGCTGTCCTTTTTCACCATCTAATTGGAAACTTTGGTTTAACTGAACTTAAAAAGGTAAGAGTATAGCACTCAGCACAAAGCTGTTATCAATCTGAAAATTGTGATTCTAAAACTTGTGTTACATTCATTAAAAGAATGGGTGCGTAGTAGCTGGCTTGATATTCGTAATTATGTATCATCAACTAATAAAGGCGGTAATTCCAGCACTCACCAGGAATTACTTCAAACTGAAAGGATAACAATTTTGTAGCTTTTCCCCTATTTTATGCCAATAACAAAGCTACTTTGAATATATTTTACATTATACTATTAAATTTTTAAATAGCTAAATAAAAAAAAATTATGATTTTAGTAATATATATTCATAACTATGACCTATTTATAACCAACAAATGCCAGAGCCGCATAGGGCCCTGGCATATAAAGTTATTCTATTTAAAATATGAATTTACATCTCTCTAGCTATCTTATCCAAATTTTCCGCCATATTACTGATATCCTGAACACTAGCAGTGATTTCTTCGGTAGCTGCAGCCTGCTCCTGACTGGCATGCAGATTCAATTCGCTTTTCTGGGTAGTCTCATTAACATCAGTTTTAATTTTATTAATTAAATCACGTATCTTAATTACTGTTTCTTTTGATTCATCAGAAAGCTTTCTTATTTCTTCTGCCACCACGCCAAAGCCACGGCCGGCTTCTCCTGCCCGGGCTGCTTCAATGGCAGCGTTAAGACCCAGCATTTTAGTCTCATCAGCAATCTGCTTTATGAACACCAGAACTTCACTAATATTATCAGCTAATCTGTTGACTTCCTCTATATTATTGTTTAACTCCTGCTCATTGGTATTAATCTGGCTGGCAGATGCCGCCAGCTCCTCTATTACTGCCGATATCTCCTGGAGTCCGCTGGTAAGATTGTTCGATAACTGTCTCAAATCAAATGCATTTTGTTTTGGCAAGGCTATGCAAAATGTAGCAACAACCTTGCTATCATCATCCTCGTCATAACACGGGTTACTCATTATTAGAACGGGAACCCCATGAACGCTGGCATCCACTTCCTCAACAGCTAATGCCTTAGTTTTAATAGCCCGGTCTGCAATCCAACCATCCTTAATCGGATCACCCAGTTTCAAACCAGGCATATCGAACTTGTCTGAAGCATGACGATAAGCAATTTTATTTAGATCGGTCATATATAAGAAAGAGCCCTCCGGAAACATATTGGCTATGATCGGAGCAAAATTATTAAATGACCCGGCAATAGGATGTAATCTTGGTAAAAGTACACAGAAGCTCTCAACCACTACATCCCCATCAAATACCGGAAAAGAATTCATTATGACTCTCATCCCATATACATTACGTGGGATTTTCTCTGTTACCTCTTCTTGTTTTTTAATGCACTGATAAGCGGCTCCATCAGCCCTGACCTTTACACCCACTTGAAATGCCGGAATATCAAAAGCATTAGACGCTATTTTCCAGGTAACCATGTCCGTATTGGTAGTAGCAAAAACAGCCCCCCCGGGAATAAGATTTACCAGGTGCCCGGCAATTTCCTTAAATGCCTCTAGAGTACCCAGTGACATCATTGCAATCCCCCCTAATCAACTATTAGTCTAATTACGCCTTTACTGAAAAACTGTAAACTCAAATAATAAAGAAATAATTACTATTATATTCCATTAAATTAGAAATTACACTAATAAACACATTTATTTGTTATTTTACCTAATTATACATTATACGTTTTGTATATTTATGTAGGACCAAAGACTAGTTTTCTCAGCTCAAACATATTACAGATAGAGCTTGAACTTTGGCTATAAAAACTCAGAAACTAAAAAAGCGAGTCCCCCCGACTCACTTCCTTCAAATACCTTTGAATGTAAAAATACTTTTAAATTAAACTCTTTGGTTATGAAAAGACGCATGTTGGTACAAGTACAATTGTCCGTGGTTCGAAAGGACACATTTACACCAACCGGCTACTGTTATCTAACCGTTCCTTAATTATATGACAGCCCCTAGAGTATTTTAATAGCTGTAATATTAGTTTGAGTGTAAACTAATATTATCCAGTCCTGCTATGGATTTAGTATCACTAAAAAACGTTCCCATACTTCTTGCCACTAACTTCCCTTCATTATTAAACAAGTTCGCTTCTACTACTGCTAGTGACTTGCCTGGATGTACCACACGCCCTTCAGCTGTAAGAACAGCTTCCTCAAATACTGGTGCTAAATAGTTTAGTTTCATCTCCACAGTCCTATAGATCTGCCCATACCCAATAGTTGCAGCTGCTGCTCCCATAACGGTATCCGCCAGACTAGCAATTGTACCTCCATGTACCCTTCCTCCCCTTGTTGAAAAGATTGGATCTGGAACCATTTCCATGCCAGCGACTCCATTCCCCAGGTACGTAAGTTTAAACCCCATTGTCTGATGACAACGTTGGTTAATGTAGATGTTGCGTACAATATCAAAAATATCTTTATCGAGTCCCCTATTTTCAACTTCTGATTGGTTCATAAAACAATCCTCCTTGTTTTCAAGTTGCAATGTAATATTAGTTCTCAACTTTGTTCATAAATCCTGCTATTTTCCCCGTATTTTGATAATAAAAAAAGAGAAGCCTCAACAAAATTGGGTACTAACACATATAAAGCACCAAATTTATTGGAGTTATTACAATATTTTCTGTCCAATTTATTAGAGCTCAAAATGATAGGAGTATTATAAAACAAATGTTTATAATACTCCTAAATGACATAAGCGTGTACTCATGGCAACCGGACAGGTATTTTCCTAGAAAGAATGTCCCCCCGTATAGCACAGAAGCAAGGTAATTAACCCTGCTTCTGAATATATCTATATAATATTGCCTTCTTAATATGTGCTACACTAGCAAACCTGCTATTATATATTTTTAAGGCTGCCAGAATATTCTTTTTATCCTTGGTAAAATCTACTATCCTTCCCCCCTAGCTCGCGCAATTGTTACCTTCAAATGTTCGTCGGCCTATAATCCCCTATTAGCCTACTCCCACTCAATAGTTCCGGGGGGTTTGGAGGTAATATCGTAGGCCACGCGATTGACCCCTTTGACTTCGTTAACAATACGGCGGGCCATGATATCCAGGAGTTCGTAGGGAAGCCTGGCCCACTCGGCCGTCATGGCGTCGTCACTTACCACTGCTCTGATAATGATTGGATAAGCATAGGTACGAGCGTCTCCCATTACTCCCACACTTCTTACCGGGGGCAATACGGCAAAAGCCTGCCAGATCTCACGTTCTAAACCGGCCTTTTTGATTTCCTCCCGAACTATGGCATCTGCTTCCTTGAGTATCTCAACTTTTTCGCTGGTGACCTCTTCCAAGACCCTGACCCCCAAACCCGGTCCCGGGAAAGGTTGTCTCCACACCATATCAGCAGGGATTCCAAGTCTTTCTCCAATAATCCTGACTTCATCCTTGAACAGTAACCGCAGTGGTTCAACCAGATCAAACTTCATATCTTCAGGGAGTCCCCCTACATTATGATGGCTCTTTATGGTTGTAGCAGTTTTAGTACCACTCTCAATAACATCCGGATATATTGTTCCCTGCACCAGGTAATCTATTTCACCCAGACGGGAAGCTTCTTCTTCAAATACCCGAATGAATTCTTCGCCAATTATTTTTCTCTTTCGTTCCGGTTCGGTGACTCCCGCCAGTTTATTAAGAAAACGTTCCCGGGCATCAGCGAACACCAGATTCATATTCATCCCATCATGAAAGGTTTCTACTACTTGTTCCGCTTCACCTTTACGCATCAAGCCGTTATCTACAAACACACATACCAGTTGATCGCCTACTGCCCGATGTACCAAGGTTGCCGCTACTGAAGAATCTACTCCGCCGCTTAACGCACAAAGTATTTTTTTACTGCCAACTTTATTACGAATGTCTGCAACTGTTTCAGCAATAAAGTCGCTTAGATCCCAATCTCCCTTAAGTCCACAAACCTCAAACAGAAAGTTCTTCAATATATCCATTCCGTAGATAGTATGTTTTACCTCCGGATGAAACTGAACGCCATATAATTGGCGCGATGGGTTACTCATAGCAGCAATAGAACAATTATCAGTACTGGCCGTAACTTCAAACCCATCCGGGAGTGATATAATAGAGTCGCCATGACTCATCCATACCTGCATTTCTCTTTCCAGCCCGAAAAATAACTTATCATCACTTTTTACCCCCAGATGGCTTCGTCCATATTCTCTGAGGTTGCTGGCTTTTACTTCTCCCCCTAACTGATGAGCCAGAAGCTGCATACCATAGCATATACCCAGAACAGGTATGCCCATTTCAAAAATCCGCTTATCACAGGCGGGGGCATCTTCAATATGAACACTAGCCGGGCCACCGGTGAGAATCACAGCCCGGGGGTTTTTCTCGACCACCTCGGCATAAGATATATCATATGGCACCATTTCGCTGTAGACAGATAGTTCTCTTACTCTGCGGGCTATCAGCTGATTATACTGACCCCCAAAGTCCAGAACCAGAACCAGTTCCTTTTCCATTAAATGCACCTCTACTTCTCATAAACTGATGGTTTTAATATATAAACAGCCGGGTAGTTCCGGTATTTTTCCGCATAATCCAGGCCATAACCCACCACAAATTCATCTGCGATGGTATAACCCACATAATCCGGTTTAATAGAACTTTTACGCCGCGATGGTTTATCAAGCAAGCAACAAATACTTACACTTTTAGGATCTCTTTTCTTAAGAATCTCCACAATATAATTTAAAGTAAGACCAGTATCAATTATATCTTCAACAATTAACACATTTTTATCCTGTATAGAAAAATCCAGATCCTTAATTATCCGCACTTCACCCGATGATAGGGAAGACATTCCGTAGCTGGAAACATCCATGAAATCAATTGCTACCGGTAGATCTATTGCCCTAACCAGATCAGCCATAAATATAAAAGCACCTTTAAGAATCCCAACTACCAGGAGTTCTTCACCAGCAAAATTTTGTGATATTTTTTTACCCAATTCTTTAACCTTTTGCTCCAATTCATCCGGACTGAATAAGATGTCAGCTTCTGCAGAATTCAATTATCATTCCCCCTATATATCAGGATTATAACACAAGAAAAATCAGGTGCAATTATTATCAACCGAGTTCTAACGTCAGGCGAAGTTACGCTCCATCTGATGTTAAAACTCGTTATCCATTAGCGTAAGACCGCTCGCGAATCCGTAGGGGGTAACTCACGCTTGAAAAAGCGGGAGTCTTCGCGGCGATTAGCTATCGTAAAAAAAGGCTCTCCGGTAAATCTTATTACCGAAGAGCCTGAAGTGCAAGCTTTTTCATTTAGAGGCAGGCCTTAAAGTAGTCTGCCCTTATTAGTTTATCGGCTTTTCTCTAATCCCAGATCAGGAGCTTTAATCTTTATATTCTTACTAATATCAGAGAAGTTTACATTTATCTCTAATTTTGTTTCGTGATTCTGTTTATTAACAGCAGTAAGGGCTGCTTTCTTGATAAGATTTTGTTTATAGTCTATCCATAAACAATATTTAAAGTCCTTCCACATAGTCTCCAGAAGCTGGCTTTCTATGGATGGACTGCAACTTACTACCAGGTACTCCCCGCCATCTATTTGGTCAAAATAGAGCTTCTGTACGTTTTGAATAGATTTAAAGCGAAAATTTGATAGGGGATTCAGCTCCGAAATAAGCAACTCTTCAGAGTTATCAGTATTACTTTCTATTACCAGCCACTTTTTGGAAAACGAATCATAGTTATAGATGGTGGAGTCAAGATAGTAAATATCAACAGGTGTGTTGACCATCTCCCCCTTTATATGAGTATCATAATCATTTTTCTCTCCCTGTACTTCACTTATCACCTCCTTCCGACCATCGACAGTAAAGGTTGACTTCAGGCTATATCTATAGCTATGTACAGCGGCCATGCTCTTTAGCGATTCTTTAAGTTCCAATCGGGGGTCAAGATTAACTTTTATATAGTATTCATTAATTTTCTGATATGATGCCAAACCGATAATAGCCAGAATAGCAACGGCTAATATTACCCAATGAACCTTTTTCGTATCCATCGCCCCCTTTTCACGATATATTTTATTAAACTGATTATTGAGATATGCCCATCTAATCCAAAGAATATTATTCCAGCCGGATACAGTATATTGTATTTTATAATCTTTACTAGTCGTTACCTATTTTGGTATAATTGGCAACGTAATGTTTTAGGTGGGGGGAATTTCAAAATGTTTCATTCCTATGAAGAAGTAATTAATTTCTGCACTGACAAAAGTATCCAAATGATTGACTTCAAAATGATCGATTTGCTGGGAAGGTGGCGCCATCTTAGCATTCCTACAGGGCGCTTCACAGCTGATACCCTTAAATATGGGATCGGTTTTGATGGTTCAAATTATGGCTTCGCACCAATTGAGAAAAGCGACATGGTATTTATCCCGGATTTATCCACTGCTTTCTATGATCCTTTTACAGAAGTATCCACTTTGAGTATGATTGGTGATGTTTTTGTAATAGCCCAGCCAGAGAATTATCGCTTTGACCAGGACCCGCGTACCATTGCTTCCAAGGCTGAAGATTATATGAAGAAAACCGGACATGCTGACGAAATGATCATTGGTCCGGAATATGAATTTCATGTCTTTGATCACATAAGCTATGAATGCCTGCCACATAAAATTGGATTTTCTATAGATGCCGAGCAGGCTACCTGGAATAGTGGTGAAAATGAATACCAAAATCTTGGTTATAAAATACCACTAAAAAGCGGTTACCATATTGCACCTCCTCAGGACATTCTGTATGATTTGCGTTCTCGTATGTGTCTGTTGCTGGAGGAAAACAACATTCCTGTTAAGTATCACCATCACGAGGTTGGCGGTCCTGGGCAGATAGAGATTGAAGTAGAATTTGGTACTATGCGGGAAATGGCAGACAAAACTATGCTGGTAAAGTATCTGGTCAAAAACCTGGCTTTTCAGGAGGGCAAAACCGTAACTTTTATGCCCAAGCCACTCTTTGGAGAGGCAGGAAATGGAATGCATGTCCATATGCTCTTAAAAAAAGACGGCAAACCAGTTTTCTATGATGAAAGTGGATATTCCAGTCTGAGTAAGGAAGCGTTATATTTTATCGGTGGATTGTTAAA
>JBDKUD010000304.1:0-6634 GCA_039679805.1 Syntrophomonas sp.
CTCCGCGTTACAATGGTGAAGCCATGGAGGTCGGCCCATTGGCCAGACAATGGATTGCCAAACAAAAAGATGTAGCTGCACTTGGGGATAAAGCATTTTCAGTTATGGGCCGTCATTTTGCCAGAGCGGTTGAATGTTCGGAAGTTGCCCATGCCATGGATGAATGGGTAATGAAAGTTGAACCTGGAAAACCCGTGTGCACTCCTCATGAAATACCGGCTAATGCTCAAGGAATGGGACTGACCGAAGCTGCCCGCGGAGCACTTGGACATTGGCATAAGATTGAGAAACACAGAACTAAAGTTCTGAACGCAGTTGTGCCTACAACATGGAATGCCTCACCCCGGGATGGAAAAGGCGTAGCTGGACCTATGGAACAGGCTATTATAGGCGCTCCGATTAAAGACCCCAATAATCCCGTTGAAGTAGTAAGAATAATCAGATCATTTGATCCGTGTTTTGGGTGTGCAATTCATTTAATGACCCCCGATAAAAAAACCATTAGCCAGTTCACAATAAATTAGGGGGTGTAAAGATGATTAAAAAAATGGAGGATAGGCATCCTTTATGGATCAGAATCTGCCATTGGGTTAATATGATATCTATTACCTTATTGATTCTGACCGGATTCTATATCCATACGCCTTTACATTTCAGTTTGTTTAGCAATATGGACAACGCCCGGTTTTTACATTTTGCTATGGCATATGTGCTGTGTGGAGGCTTTGTGGCACGGGTTTATTATGCAATTATGACTAAGGATTATAAAAATATTATTTTTGATGTGACAACTGATTTTAAAAAGCTGCCCAGCATGATAAAATACTATACATTTTTAGCCAAAAAACATCCCTATTACGGAAAATACAATCCTGGACAAAAAGGTATGTATACCGGTGTTTTAGTAATGATATTGGTACAGATTATTACTGGTTTTATTATGTATAAGCCCAATATGTTTATGGCCTGGGGAGGATTCCTGGGCGGACTTATAGCTGTTAGAATTATTCACTATGCTGTAAACTGGATATTTGTTATATGTATACTTGTACACGTCTACCTGGATGTAGCGGAAGGAATACCTATTTTAAAATCCATGTTCACAGGTACAATACCGGCTGATTTTGACCATGGCGAACATGGCATATTTGATGAACCTGAAGTACATGGAACGGGAAAGGGTATCGGCGCGTAAATATTAGCAGCCTTTCTGGCCAAGGAGGATTTGAAGTGAAGAGTATTATGGTGGTCGGTGTTGGTAATTATATATTGCAGGATGAGGGAGTAGGTGTACATGTTATCAACCACCTTGCGGAAATGGAACTTCCTGATCAGGTTAGTTTGGTTGACGGTGGTACCCATAGCTATGACCTGGTAGATTTCTTCTGCCAGGCCGATATTCTGATTGTCGTAGACGCCCTTAAGGCCGGGGGAGAGCCTGGTACCATTTACCGGGCTCCCCTGGAAGACCTGGGGCTAAAGACAGATGAGAACGCCACATCTCTACATCAGATGCATTTTATTGAAGCTGTGCAAATGGTTAACTTGATGGGTCATCATCCACAAATTACCGTTTTTGGAGTGGAACCAAAGACAATTGATTGGGGTCTTGATTTGACTCCTGAAGTTGAAGCGCGGGTTCCGCGTTTGGCAGAACTTATAAAAGAGGAAATACAATATCAAATAGCTAACCAGTAACAAATAAATGAAGTTAACAAGTGTCAATCAAAACAGGATAAATGCAAGGCATCGCTACAAAGTTCACAATAAAAAAGAAATAGGTGTTACTTATTTCCAGAAGCAGGTATTACTATGCAGGAAAAACTTATTGGTTACCAGATTAGAATTAGGGGTATTGTACAAGGAGTGGGCTTCAGACCGCATGTCTACCGCCTGGCTAGAGAATATGGACTCAAGGGATGGGTCTTAAACTCTTCAGCTGGTGTTCAAATTGAGGTGGAAGGCAATGGCGAAAAGTTAAAGCAGTTTGCCCATAGACTGGCTGATAGTCCTCCACCCTTGGCGATTATTCGCAGTTGCGAAATTTCCGAAATAGAACCCAGAGGATTTAATGATTTTACAATTCGCCAGAGCGATAATCAGGAAGAAAAAACGGTAATGATATCGCCGGATATCGCTATTTGTTCTGATTGTCAGCGGGAGGTAATGGATTCGGGAGACCGACGCTATGGTTATCCCTTCACTAATTGTACCAATTGCGGACCCAGGTTTACTATAATAAAAGATGTTCCTTATGACCGGGCCATGACTACCATGGCTCCCTTTATTATGTGCCCGCAATGTCAGGAAGAATATGATAACCCTTTACACAGGCGCTTTCATGCGCAACCTAATGCCTGTCCGGTTTGTGGACCCCAAACCCGTATGTTAAATAATCGCGGGCAGATAGTAGAGGATAGTCCGGTTGACCTTCTCAAGCAGGGCTATATTGTAGCAGTCAAGGGGCTGGGGGGATTTCACCTGGCTGCTGATGCTGCCAATCCTGAAGCGGTAAAAACTCTGCGCCTTCGTAAACAACGAGATGCCAAGCCTTTTGCGGTTATGGTTCGTGACTTGAAGGCAGTTCAGAAGTACTGTACCATTAATTCTGTTGAAGAAAAATGGTTAACTTCGCCTCAGGCGCCAATTGTAGTCCTAGAGACCAAGCATAATAATATGCTGCCCCGGGATGTAATTCACCCGGGTATTAGTACTTTGGGGGTTATGCTGCCCTATACACCGTTACACTATTTACTCTTTGACCAGGACCTGGAAATATTGATAATGACCAGTGCCAATATCAGCGATGACCCGCTTATTACTGATAACCATGAATCACTGGACAAACTTAGAGATATAGCCGATTTCTTTCTGGTACATAATCGGGAGATTTTTAACCCCTGTGATGATTCAGTGTTAAAAGTTACAGCTCTTGATACACCGCAGTATTTAAGGCGGGCCCGAGGATTTGTTCCTTTGGGGATAAAAATGCCGGTTATTTCTGAACCTGTTCTGGCGGTGGGGGGCGAAATGAAAAATACCTTTTGTATTACCAGACAGGGAGAAGCCTTTTTAAGCCAGCATTGGGGTGATTTAAATCACTACCGTAATTATTGTAACTTCCTGAAAGGTATAGAGCGTTTTAAAGCTATGCTGGCAGTTGAACCCCGGGTTATCGTTCACGACTTGCACCCTGATTACCAGACTACCCGTTGGGCGAAAAATCAGGCTGACATGAAACGAATAGAGGTTCAGCATCACTATGCCCATATGGCTTCCGCCATGGCTGATAATGGATTGGAGGGAGAGGTACTGGGACTTATATGTGATGGTACAGGATGGGGAACAGACGGTGCTGTATGGGGGTGTGAAATTCTCAGAGGAGACTATCGGAATTTTTTACGTCTGGCACATCTTAAATACCTTCCTTTACCGGGAGGAGATATTACTGCCCATAAGCCTTATCGTATGGCGCTGGTATATTTGCTGATGGCTCTGGGAGAAGAAGGTTTACAGATTGCGGAAGAATATCTGCCGGGATTACCTGCCGAGGAAAAGCAAATACTGGTAAGCCGACTGCGAAAAGATCTCTCCAGGGAAGTGCAAACTTCTTCGTGTGGCCGGCTGTTTGATGCGGTGGCAGCTCTTTTGGGAATATGTAATATTAATGCCTATGAAGGTCAGGCGGCAATCGAATTGGAAGCTCGGGCAGATCGTAAACAAACCGGATATTATGGCTATAATATTAATAAAGAAAATGATTTGTGGATTATGGATGTATTTCCAATGTGGCAGGAAATGGTTGCTGATATAAAAAAAAGCAGACCAGTGGAGGTAATGTCACAGAAATTTCACTTAACCTTGGTGGACATGTTTACCGAAACCTTGGTAAGGTTACGTGATAAAACTGGATTAAACAGGATAGTCCTGAGTGGTGGGGTTTTTCATAACCAAATTCTACTGGAAGGATTAATGCGAAATCTGACCAGCAGGGGTTTTTCTGTTTATCAGCACCAGCAAGTTCCTCCCGGAGATGGAGGTATTTCGCTGGGGCAGGCAATTATTGGGAGTGAGGTGAATGTTTGATGTGCTTGGGCGTACCCGGTAAAGTCATTCAATTAATGGAGCATAATACTGCCAGAGTAGATGTTGACGGAAATGAAGTAGATATTAGTATAAAATTAACCCCAAAAGTACAGCTTGGGCAACATGTACTAATTCATGCCGGATTTGCCGTCGAAATTATTGATGAAACCCTGGCCGAGGAAACCATGCGATTGTTAAAGGAGCTACAGCCATATGACAATTAACAAAGCGTATGCCGAATCGCTACTAAATCAAATTCTATCTGAAAAGCAGCCGGTATCATTGATGGAGGTTTGCGGCACTCATACTATGGCCATAGCTAAAAGCGGGATCCGGAATATGCTGCCGGCATATTTCAAATTGCCTTCCGGACCAGGCTGTCCAGTATGTGTAACCTCCCAGGGAGATATTGATTCTGTTATAGAACTGGTAAGACAACCAGGCATAACCATGGTGACTTTTGGTGATATGATGAGAGTACCTGGTACTGATACTTCCCTTCAGGAAGAACGCAGTCAGGGTGCCGATATCCGGGTAGCTTATTCACCACTGGATGCCTTGGCGATAGCCAAAAAATGTCCGCAGCGGGAAGTAGTATTTCTGGGTATAGGTTTTGAAACTACGGCACCCGCAATAGGTGTAACCATAGAACAGGCTATGGAAGAGCAAGTATCAAACTTTTCCGTATTCTCCTTGCATAAATTGGTACCCCCGGCATTGGAAGTTATTTTCTCAGATCCCGATATCAAAGTTGATGGTTTAATATGCCCAGGGCATGTATCAGCCGTTACTGGGATTGAACCGTATCGAATACTGGCGCAAAAATACCATAAGCCATGTGTAGCTACCGGCTTTGAAACCCAGGATATACTGGAAGGTATAGTAATGTTGCTGACCCAGTTGCGCAAAGGGGAGGCAGCAGCCGAGATTCAGTATCGCCGGGTGGTAAAAGAAGAGGGTAACCCGGCGGCCATGGAGATTCTGAACCGCGTTTTTCAAACTACCGGAGCAAGGTGGAGAGGTCTAGGGTTCATACCTGATAGCGGATTGGATCTTAGCAGTAAATACCAGGAGTTCGATGCCCGGAAAAAATTTAATGTAGCGGAAAAGGAAGACCTGCCAATCAAGGGTTGCTCTTGCGGTGATGTTTTGACCGGCAAAATACCCCCTCATGACTGCAAACTTTTCGGCAAGGCATGCACTCCTTTATCCCCCATAGGACCCTGTATGGTTTCTCACGAGGGAGCGTGTGCCGCCTACTACCGCTATACTCCGTTGAAAGGAAGAAGCTGAAATGAAAACAGATAGAATATTAATGGCCCATGGCAGCGGCGGCCTGATGAGTCAGCAGCTAATTGATGAAGTATTTAAAAAGAACTGGAATAATAATATTCATAGTCCCATGCTGGATGGAGCCTTATTTGAAGTAAGTGCAGGAAAAATGGCAATGTCTACTGATTCTTTCGTTATTACTCCTGTATTTTTTCCGGGTGGAGATATCGGCAAACTGGCAATATGCGGAACGGTTAATGATCTGGTAGCATGTGGGGCCACTCCGCTGTATATGTCAACCGCCTTTATTATAGAAGAAGGCTTGCTGCTGTCGGATCTTAAGAAAATATCCGAATCTATGGCGGCTACTGCCCAGAAGGCCGGTGTGAAACTGGTAACCGGGGATACCAAGGTGGTTGAAAAGGGGAGTGCTGACGGTATATTCATTAATACCACCGGAATTGGTGTTATACCTTCCGGTATTGATTACCGGCCTGCCTGTATCAAACCTGGTGACCAAATTATTGTAACAGGAAATATTGGTGATCACGGCCTGGCGATTTTAGCTAAACGTGAAGGATTGAGCTTTTCCACCCCGGCGGTGAGTGATTGTGCACCTCTTTATCAAATAGGTCGGACACTACTGAAATATAGCGGTGATGTCAGATGTATGCGTGATCCCACCCGCGGGGGATTGGCAACGGTATTGAATGAACTGGCTGAGCAAGCAGGTTTGGGCATACTAGTAAAAGAAAGAGATATACCTGTATCTTCGGTGGTGCAGGGAGCTTGTGATATGCTGGGATTAGATCCGCTCTATATGGCAAATGAAGGTAAGATGGTTATATTTGCCGCTCCGGGGCGGGCCCGGGAAATACTGTCGGATTTACGATCCCTGCCGGAAGCCCGGGATTCTGCTATTATCGGAGAAGTCATACCAGAACCTCGGAATATGGTGCTAATTGAGACTGAACTGGGTGCCCAGCGCATTATAGGAATGCTGGAGGGAGAACACGTACCCAGGATATGTTAATTTCCAGATAATTTATGGGGTATAGGGATTATAAGTATTATTAAAAAAACGTAAGGCGGGAAGCAGCTCCCGCTTTATTTATTTTCTGACATTTGATATTAGGAAAAATGTACACAATAAAAGGAATTTATAACAAAATGGAGAAATTATTTGTAAATTTGAGAATGTAAATTAACTAATTGAAAGGTTAATAATTATGAACCAAAAAATGCAAAGGATATTAATAATAGAAGATGATTTAAT
>JBDKUD010000432.1:0-3883 GCA_039679805.1 Syntrophomonas sp.
CGTGCCAGCAGGCCGGCCAGAATTGCTCCCAGGGTAAAGAGTGCCCCCAGGACGGGAAAAATACGCTTGGCCTGCTGCAGTAAGCAAATACCGTCACCTAATGTCCACATCAATGGAACGAGAATACGCAATAACACATTGAATACGATGTATAGCAGGGGATAGAACATCCTATATTGAAAATCGAACCAATACATACTCAAGGTAAAAAGGGCGCAGGCCAAAACACCAAACCATATGATCAAGTAAAATACCTTAAGCAGGGTACCTTTTGCCAATCTCTGGCTTAAATGGCTAAACAGCCATAACTGAAGAGGTAAAATGGCAGCTTCCAATAGATACATTATTGGTAGGTAGGCAACCCCAAAACGGGAAACAAATAAGCTTTGGACAGATATAATGCCAGCGATATAAGCCAGTCCGGTAAGTAAAAAAATAGGACCTAACTGTAACAGCTTTTCGCTGTCTCTGGACTGAATGCCAAGTATTCTATTAATGTTGTTGACCATAAGGGTGTTTCTCCTTCAAAGGTCTAAATGGCGTCTTAATATCGCTTTTAAGCCCAACTCTTAGAATAAATGTCAAAGACCAGAGTACTTAGTATTTATATTAACATAAATTAACTCCGTAAAAATGGCATATATCCTTTTTTATGGAGTTGTATAGGAATTGCTAGATTACAGAATGTTTTCCCCGAAGACGGATTTGAAAAATAATAATTCTACGGCAACTGTGGTTTTAATAGTTATAAGCACAGTGATTGTTTGAATACCGAGCTATCAAACGGTTAATCGCGTCTCGTGGCTTAATGACAATTAATGATTAATGTTATATGGTCTTGATCTTTTTCCAATTCTAGACTTCCTCCCAGTACAGCAAACTTTCTTTGATACAACTGTAACTTCTTTTCGCTGAGAACATCTCCAGGTATACCCCTGTGATTATCTATCCTGATTATGGTCCTGTTATTGGCCCTGGCTGATACTATGCGAATTTGTTTTATATCGATTGCGGCTATCTCCTCTAATATCCCCAGTAAAGCATCACAAAATCTGTCTTTGTTTATATTCACCATTAGCTGACCAGGATAAGGCTGAAAATCGAACAATACATTTTTAAATACCGGTTGAAAGGCAATTCGAGAGACAAGGGCCTTTATGTACTGCTCATCGCTATTTAATACTTCCAGGATATTATCATTGTAGGGAACGCTGGTTATCTGTTGGAGCAAATCTTCAATTATTCGGTTTAAATCTAGTATTTCACCGGTATAGTTTATGGGCATGCCACTCGTAATCTGAATAAAATCTTGATATGAACGCTGCACCCTCTGGAAAAGGCATTTATCAATTATTCCATCAATATCGCCGGCAAAGATTTTGTCTATTTTCCCGGTTAGCTGGGCCGCTTTCATGATCAGAGTGGGGTAGGCGATACTTCCAGAATTAAACAGGCTGGCAAAATCACTGTATTCCTCCAGTAACTCCTCAATTTTTTTAAAATCAAGTATTTCTGCGTATTTTTCAGACTGGGCCGATTCACCCAGGAAATCGAGATAATATACTACACGATATAACCTGCCGGCGATAATTGCCATAGTATCGTTTAGCTCCTCCAGCAGTTCAATTGCGTAGTTGGAAGACTCGATCATGTGACCGCAGTTTATCTCGCTCAAATTCGTCATAGCGGAGGTCTTCTCCAGCATGCTATACATATTTTCTATTGCCTTGGTTCGAGATAAAGGGTTGCCGTGTCCCGTACAAAACAAATTTAGGTCTGTGGCTCGTACCAGCCAGAGCATCTGTTGAATTGATTCCAGCATTTGTTCCCGGTTCCAGCCAATAGACCCGGCTATAAGGTAATTAATGGCAAAAAAGAAATCTCCGGCGAATAATATGTCGCCGATGCGTATGCAAATACTGTCAGGACTATGGCCTGGCATCGGATATATTTCCATTACCACATCCGGAGCGACCATTATTATTTGCCTATAGAAATCCGGATTGTTCCCGGTGTCGACTTTTTCCACAATTGTCTCTAATCTAATCCCATTTCCTAAATTAAGTATTCTTTCTCCCGGATTCTCCCTATCATGTCTGGAAAGGAGTTTCAGGTCAATCTTGGCATCGGGCAATACCTTTCTCTCAATATCCGCAATTGTTCGTCTTTCATCTTTCTCTTCCAAGGGTTGGACCCCATTTTCCTGGATTGCAACCCGGACCTCTGTAATTTTGCTTAAATCTGTATTATTGAAGGCCTGAAGGCAGTGATCTGCATGGCAGTGGGTCAAAAAAATGAGAACGGGTCGAGCCTTTTGCCAAAGTAATTGCTTGATTTCGCTCTTTATCCGTTCCATTTGTGCAGATAATGCTCCGGTATCTATTAAAATTATGTAGTTGTCTGTTGAAATGAGGAACGCATTTGATGAATCAATACTTGGCTTAATAATAAAGGGATAAATTTCTACTGCATGAGTTCCCGAAATAGCTTGCCACGCTTCGTTCTTTAGCATTTTTTTCTCCTATAATTGCGGTTTTACTGACTGCTTTCTTTTTCGCGGCGGGAAATATTTATAATGCCGGTGAACCCGGTTAGGTTAAAAACCTTATAAACATCAGTGTTCACATTAATGAGCTGGAATTGCTTGCCTGCCGTGCGCAATTCCTTGGCACAATTTAAAACTACTCTTAATCCACTACTACTGATAAATATAACATTAGAGCAATCCAAAACGAGTTTCTCTTTGACACCGGCAATAATATCTTTAATCTGTATTTCCAGTTCCCCAGCACCGGCACTATCCAAACGACCGTTAATAAACACAGTATATACTTCACCCTGTTGGTCGCAGGCTATCTGCATTTGCCCTCCTCCTAATTAATAATTTTAACTGTTCCCTTTAGACCAGCTGATTTTTGGTATCAAACTTGGCCGGTAGGGGTGCAGGGCAATCCGGACAAAACATTATTAATGGCCAAGCAAAAACCTGCCCCGGCAAATTTCACGAACTGCTGCCAAATGCTAATATTCTAAGGATTGAAACCCCCGGCAGAGGCGGATACGTGCACAATTCTTTTGCTCGTAAAAGTTACGAGTGAAAGCGGGCCAAAGTATCGTCCCAAGCCTGCTTTGTTAATTAAGTGTCGAGGTGTTTGCAATAATCGCAATAGTGATGATCATTACCATCGTTGCCGTTTTTTGACTCCCAATGCGTGCAGCCGGTATTGCATTTATAATCGTAGTGGTCAAAGAATTCCCCATCAGATTCACAAAGGGAACACCAATGACCATTCCATTCTCCCTTGCCGCCGGTCACCTTTTTAAGATCTTCGTCTGAGATTCTTTGTGACATAAAATATACCTCCCATTGTGTTTTTAATGTTTGTTCTCCTGATAACATAAACATATATATATGTATATATGTTTATCCCCTGACACCATCCCAGCTTCTATTTATTTGAGGGAACTACAATTTCCTGGCGGGCAATTTTGTTTTTAATCTCATCAAGCTGTGGTTTTAAACTGACTAACAAGTTTTTATTGATGTCGTTTTCAGCGTATATCTCAACTCCATCTTTAATACCCAGCTCCACGTATCCCCCATCCAGTCTCTTTTCCAGTTGACGATTGATTACATTGACAACAGCTGCGTCTACTCCCTTGATTATACTGGTTAAAATGTAAGCACGCTGAGCCTCCGGCACGGTAAAGGTCTGATCAACATCCGCTCCGATTGCCAGTATCTTCTGCGATGCAACCGCTTCAAACACTCCGCTGCCGGAGTCACCGGCTGCATGAAAGATGATATCGGCACCATTACTTATCTGGTCCAAAGCATAAGTTCGGGCGGTGTTGGGATGATGAAATCCCTCGTTTCCTTTTG
>JBDKUD010000242.1:0-2324 GCA_039679805.1 Syntrophomonas sp.
GGCAATAATTGTACGGTGCACCTTTTCAGAAATAATAATTCCGTATACAATAACAAACAAAATTCCTGCAAACCATACCTGCCAGTTCATTATTTACAATCCTCCAGTCATTATTATGGTACCGGTGGAAGCAAACAACCTCCGGCCAGTCCTTGGTTCTTAAATAGCTTTCTTCATTATACATCCATTGATACCACTGTCAATAAATAACGTAAAAGCGCTATTTTTGTCGTCTATCTATTGCAAGGCATAAAATAAAAAAGCTGCTGGTTTTGGCAACCAGCAGCGCGGTAATATAAATCCTTTAAAACGCGGGTACACAACTACCCTGGTAAGTATCTTCCAGGAATTTCTTTACTTCTGGTGATTGCAAAGCTTTGTCCAGTTTTACAATAGCCGGGTTGTTCTTATCCTTGGGATTTACAACCAGTACATTGGCAAACGGTGAATCTTTGGGTTCCATAAATATGGAGTCTTTGACCGGATTAAGCTTCGCTTCCAGTGCATAATTGCTATTAATAACACAAATAGCTGCATCATCCAGAGTTCTGGGTAACATGGCTGCATCCATCATAGTAATTTTAAGCTTTTTGGGATTATCAATAATATCTTTATCGGTAGCGGTTACGCCTACACCCTCTTTTAATTTGATGAGTTTGGCATTTTCCAATACCATCAGAGCCCGACCTCCGTTGGAAGCATCATTAGGGATGCCAACTGTAGAACCTTCGGTCAGCTCGTCCAGACTCTTGATTTTCTTGGAATAAATACCCATAGGTTCGTTATGTACCTTTACCGTCCAAACTAAATCTGTCTTATTCTTGGTATTATAGTCATCCAGGTAAGGAATGTGTTGGAAGAAGTTAGCTTGAATCTGACCATCTTTTAGAGCAGGATTTAACTGAGCATAATCGGTAAACACTTTAATCTGAAGATCAACATTTTCTTTAGCGAGCATAGGTTTAACTACCTCTAATATCTCGGCATGAGGTTTGGCAGTACAACCAACCACCAGTTTAGTAGTTTTGTCTGCCGGGGCTTCTTTGGCGGCTTTATCAGTTTTGCCTCCACAACCGGCTACAGCACCCAATAACAACAAAGCGCAACAAATAAGGACCAGGATTCTCTTCATTACTTTACCTCCTTTTATTTATTATTCTAGCTGACAGTATATCTCCCAGCATTTGAATACCTTGAACAAACAGAATGAGTACAATTACCGTAACCCACATTATGGAATACTCAAAACGCTGATAACCGTAATAATAAGCCAGGGTTCCCAGCCCCCCCCCGCCAACAATACCTGCCATGGCTGAGTAGCCAACCAAATTGATTGCAGTAATAGAGACTCCTAAAAGAATAGAAGGTAAAGCCTCAGGAATTAGAACCTTGGTAATTATTTGCCAGGCATTAGCTCCCATCGATAGTGCAGCCTCAATTAGTCCCCATTCAATTTCCTTAAAGGATGTTTCCACCAAACGTGCTACAAACGGTATAGCAGCCAGGGTAAGAGGAACAATGGATGCGACAGTGCCGATAAAGGTTCCTACGACCAGACGGGTAAAAGGGATGACCAGAATCAGGAAAATGATAAACGGTACAGAACGTACCGCATTTACTAACGAGCCCAAAATTCTGTTTATTCGATTGTTTTCCAGGATATGACCTTCACCGGTGGTTACCAGAATGACTCCTAGCGGCATACCTATCAGATAACTACAAATAGTAGAAATGGCAACCATATAAATTGTTTCCCAGGTAGCCGTAATGACGAGGGGAACCATCCATGAGTTTGTTTCCCAAATAGTTTGTAAAAAAGAACTTATATTTACTCCTGCCAGGCTCTCTAACATAATTTTATAACACCTCTATTTCCAGACCATTTTGTTTCAAGTAATTTAACGAGTTATCTATAATATCAGGTGTGCCGATTAGTTCCAGGGTCAGGTTGCCAAAAGCCACATCCTTTACCCGGTCGATATTTCCGTATAGAATATTGGCTTCAATATCAAAATTTTTAACAAGTGACGATATTAATGGTTGTCCGGCAGACTGACCAATAAACGAAACCCGAATAAGGCGGGATGACTTGGTACTACTGGTTTTCAGTAACTCTTGAGCAATATCTTCAGGAATATCATTATTTACGATAGCATTTATAAAGCTCTTGGAGGTCGGCGTTCCTGGATTAGAGAAAATTGACAAAACATCGCCAATCTCAACAATATGAGAATCATCTATTACCGCCACCCGGTCACATATCTGCTTAATAACGTTCATGTCATGGGTTATTAACAATATTGTTATATTGAGCTGAGTATTGA
>JBDKUD010000397.1:0-20016 GCA_039679805.1 Syntrophomonas sp.
GTACTGTTGATTGTGAACACATAGGTGAGCTTAAGATACTGCTCTTAAACATCACCAATAAACCGATACGTATTCTTCCCGGACAGAAAGTAGCCCAAATGGTATTTGCACCAGTGGTACGTGTAAAGTTTATAGAAGAAAACTAAGATATATACTATAAAAAAGGATCGACTTAGCAGGCCGATCCTTTTTTTATATATATTTATTATACATAGAAAGTTTTACGTTAGATGGTTTAAAATGAAAGCTACATAGAATTTAATCGCATCGATATACTTGTCTATTTCTACATATTCATCGGGCTGGTGGGCTAACTTTTCATCTCCCGGACCAAATAAGACGATGGGGATGCCAAGCGCCGGCGCAAATACAGAACCATCTGTATAGTAGTTTACCCCACAGGGTATCAGTTCTTTTCCAAGCGATTGAACAGCTGATTGCAGAGCATTTTGCATGGCAGCGGAATCCACGTCTGTCGCCACTGGCGGACGATTATTAGTGATGGTTAATGAGAAACAAAAATCCTGGCTTTCCCGGGTCAACCTGGTCATAATTTTTTTTATGTCAAATACGACTTTTTCATGGTTTTCTCCCGGAATCGTACGAATATCAACTGTTAGTGTGCAGGCATCAGGAACAACATTCGTTTTAACGCCCCCATGAATCGTGGCAATATTCATGGTAGATTGCCCTAACAAGGGATGCCCCTGACATTCAAAGACATATTGGTTTAACTCATTGATCAATGCATTCATCTGCAGAATAGCATTACATCCCTGATCGGGCATTGATCCATGAGCTGTTTTTCCAACCGTTTTGAATTCCAGCCATAGAGCCCCTTTGCAGGCCGAGAATAATTGCAAATTACTGGGCTCACCGATTACGGCCGCATCAACGTTTTCTAAATATCCCTGTTTAAGAAGATCATGGGCACCGATACTGTCAGTTTCCTCACCAGCTGTTCCGGTTATCAGCAAATCACCTTTAAGGAAAACCCCTGCCCTGGCAACTAACCCGGCTGCCATTACCATCGCAGCCAGACCACCTTTCATATCGGAGGCTCCGCGGCCATATACTTTACCATCATCAATTTGTCCGGCAAATGGGGGATGCTGCCACTGCTGTTCACCTGCCGGGACTACATCCAGATGTCCGTTGAACAACAGCGCTTTTTTTTCTCCGCTGCCCGGTAAGCAAGCTACAACATTAGCTCTTTCCTCTGCCAATATATCAAGATGACTCTTGATACCCATTATTTCCAATGTATCTGCAATATATTGAGCCAGAGCTCTTTCGCCTCCTGGCGGATTGGTTGTATCGTGTTGAAGCACAGTCTGTAAAAACCGAACCGCCTCTTCTTCATCCAACAAGTTTAAAACATTATTAAGCATTTCCATCATTCACACCTCTAGGCAGGAACTTCGTTCTGTTTGTTAAGATAAGCCTGTCTTATGGCTTCTTTACTCAAACGATCATCCCCGCTGCTTTCCATAATTACTTCACCTTTTTGCATAACATATACTTGATCCGCTATTTCAATAGCTTTGTGGGCATTCTGCTCGATAAGCAATATACTGGTTCCTGCTTCCTTATTAATCCTAACGATTGTGTTGAATATCTCCTTTATCAGGATAGGTGCCAAGCCCAATGATGGTTCATCCATTAACAAATACTGGGGATCACTCATTAATGCCCGGCACATGGCAACCATCTGCTGTTCCCCCCCGCTCAGAGTACCGGCAGTTTGCTTTTTTCTTTCCTCCAACAGAGGAAAAAGCTGATAAGCCCGTTTCAGGTTTTCCTTGATACGATGTTGATGCTCTATAGTACAGGCACCAATAAGCAGATTATCTTCCACCGTTAATTTAGGAAAGAGCCGCCGGCCTTCCGGAACAATGGCCAGTCCCTTCTGAATGATTTGTGGTGTTTTCAATACATCGATCCGCTCACCATTTAAAAGAATTTCACCCTGGGAAGGCTTTACCAGTCCGATGATCGTTTTGAGAGTGGTAGTTTTCCCGGCACCGTTACTCCCCAGGAGACAGGTTATCTTTCCCTGAGCAGCAGTAATACTTACATCTCTTAGAACTCTGATAGAGCCATACTGGGTACTAAGGTTTTTTATCTCCAGCATATTAATCCTCCTCTCCCAAGTATGCCCGTACAACTTCTTCATCGCTGCTCACTTCATCGAAGCTTCCCTCGGCAATTTTTACACCGGAACTAAAACACACTACTTTATCAGCAAGTCCCTTAATCAATCCCATATCATGTTCAATGACAATGACCGAAATATCCGGTTGTATTTCGCGAATCTTATGGATATCATTCACCAGTTCCTGGGTTTCGTTCGGGTCCATGCCGGCCGACGGTTCATCCAAAATGAGTAATTTGGGCCGAGAAATTAAAGCCCGGCAGATTTCCAGCCGTCTGCGGTCAGCATATGACAAACTGCCGGCCAGTTTATCCTGCTGCTCCAACAAGGGCTGGCTGAAAAAACCTATGATACGCCGAGCTTCTGCAACCGCCTGCTCCTCTTCCATACGTTCACGGCGGCTTCTTATAATAGCATCCCAGATAAAACTTTTCTGTTTACCATGCAACCCAACCATAACGTTCTCCAGCACATTAAGTCCCCAGAATAAACGTCCATTCTGAAACGTGCGGGCAATCCCCAATTTATAATTAAAATCCGGACGGGCACCGTTAATTCTTTTACCTTCGAAAAGAATTTCGCCCGAACTCGGTTCATAGATGCCGGTTAATAAATTAAAAAAGGTGGTTTTGCCGGAACCATTGGGCCCAATAATTCCAACGTTTTCACGGGTATTTATTTCAAAATCAACCTGATTAACGGCTACCAGACCACCGAAGACCATACTTAATGACTTTGTTTGTAATAGTGTCATAACATCTTCCCTCACTACTTGTTCTAATTTCACAAACAACTTCCAGCTTTGTTAGGCGTTTATCTGACTTTTTCGGCTAATCCATTCAGAGGTAAATTTCCTAGCCTTAGCCGGTATCAAGCCATCGTTTTTAAATAAAAGAATAGCTACTACAATGACTCCGTAAAACATCGTTCGGTAATCATCAAATGCTCTGAATTTCTCAGGTATAATCGTTAAAGCTACGGCCCCGAAGATAACCCCGGGGATCGAATCAATCCCTCCCAATAGAATCATGCTGAGAAAAAGAATAGAGTAATTATAGGTAAAGTTTTCCGGCGATATAAACCCAATCATACCTGCATATACTGCACCTGATATTCCGCCAAAAATAGCACCAAAGGCAAATGCCCATAGTTTATTATGAGTTAAATTAATCCCGTAACACTGAGCGGCCAGTTGATCTTCGCGCATGGCATTCCAGGTTAATCCGGTCAATGAGCGTGAAAGGCTGCTGACTACAAACACCGTTAACGCTACCAAAACCATAACCAAATAAAAGTAATTAGCATGAAAAGGCAAAGTCACAAAGCCAAGATTTAATGGCGTATTAAAAGAATATGTCCCCAGTGTGGGCGCTGGAATATTCATTAAGCCGTTGGCTCCGCCGGTGATTTTTTCCAGATTCACCGCCAGCTGATAAACCACCAGACCAAAAGCGATGGTTATAAGGGCCAGATAATGCCCTTTAACCCGCAATGCCGGAAGTCCTAACAATAAACTAAAAGCCATTACTATAACCGCTGATAACGGTAAACACAACCAAAAAGATAATCCCCAATGTGTACTTAAAATCCCATAACTATAAGCACCAATTGCATAAAAAGCTGCATAGCCCAGACAGGTTAAGCCGGCATTGCCGACCATGACATTCAGCCCCAAGGCCATCATTACATATAAACCGGCCATAATCGCAACTTGTATCCAATAAGGATTTCCAGCCTCTAAAATGGGAAATGTAAAAAGAATTATAAAAATAAGCACACAAGCCTTAATCCTATTTTCTTTAAAAATGTTCTGAATACTCTTTATCAAATCGGGTCTGCGTTGATTTAACCAATATACCAGTACATACGCTCCCAGCAGGACCCCTATAACGATTAAGAAATTTTCCATCAGCACCGTCATCATCACCAAAGCATATGCTGCCAGCTCCACAGCCAGAATCACAAGAAAATTCTTTAATTTACTGCCCATTCTGGCACCTCCTTAGACTTTTTCATAGACTTTTTCCCCAAAGATTCCTGACGGCTTAAATACCAGGAACAAAATAACCATTACAAATCCGATAACGTCCTGATAACGTGAACCTCCAGGAATAAAGGCTGCAGCGAACATCTCCAGGAATCCCAGCAAGAAACCTCCCACAACCGCACCATAAATATTTCCCAAGCCGCCTACTACAGCTGCCGAGAAACCTTTAATTCCAATTAAGAATCCCATATTAAACTTAATTATATTGTAGTACATGCCATTCATAACTCCGGCAATAGCCCCCAGTGCCGAACCAATGATAAATGTCAGGATAATAATCTTATCAATATTGAGTCCCATCATCATCGCTGCTTCCTTGTCCTGCGCCGTAGCCAGCATATAGCGCCCATAACGGGTACGGGTTACGAACATATGCAGTAAAAAGACCAGCAGCAGTGCCAGTCCAATAATTAAAATTTGTTCGTATTTCATAACAACATGAAAAATTTGAATGCTGCCATTGGGGAATAAATCAGGAAACGATTGTGGATTTGCTCCATTGGGGTAGAAAAGCATAACACCTTCCCGAATGATTATAGATACACCCAGTGTCAGCAGCAGCAACATCAGATCGGAAGCTCCGCGCATAGGCCGAATGATTCCGCGTTCAATGGCCGTTCCGGCTAGTCCGCTCAATACTACCGTCACCAGCATAATGGCTCCAAATAAAAGAATATAATGAGCTGCGAAAAAGCTGGAACCGGTCATAAATCCGGCGGTTGTAAGGGCAATAAAAGCACCCAGCATAAAAATTTCCCCATGGGCAAAATTGATAATATCAATGACTCCAAAAAACAATGTGAACCCCACTGCAACCAGAACGTACATCGCGCCTAAACTCAGTGCATTCAATAATTGTTGCGTAACAACTGCTCCGTCCAACTTTAATGGCCTCCTTTCAAAACATGAATTGTACACTCCCATAAGGGAATGTACAATTCATAAATTCGTTGTTTAATTAATCGATCTCAGCAGCTACTTTTGCATTTTTCCGTCTTTAAACGTATAGCCAGAGTTTTTAAGTGTCACCCATTTCCCGTCTTTAACCACATAAGTAATAACGGTATTTAAAGTTGTTTGCCCATCTTTATCAAAAGAAGTCTTACCTATAACACCATCGTAATTTTTGGTTTCCCGGATAGCTTTAGTAACACTTGCTCTATCTATCGTCTTAACATTCTTCATGGCTTGAATGATTATGTTAGCTGCATCATATGCAAATGGCCCATATGCTTCATAATATTCCTTGAAACCAGCTTTATCATAGGCTGTGGTAAACTCTTTACCCTTAGGTAAATCTTCAATCGGGCTTACCAGGCCATGACATAGCGTGCCTTCACCAGCCGCACCGGCTATTTCAATAAAAGTCTTGGATTGAATACCTGAGTCACTCATAAAAATCGCATCAATACCGTTTTCAGTCATTTGTCTTTTTATTAAAGCAGCTTCGGTAGCAAGTCCGCCGAAGAAAATCATATCGGGATTTTCCGCCTTAATTTTTGTTAAGAGAGCTGAGAAGTCCTGCTGTCCTACAGCGATTCCATCAAAGCTGAGCATTTGAGCGCCATTCTTTTTCGCCTGTTCAATAAATTGTTCCGCATTGGTTTTGCCATAATCGGTTTGATCCTGAATTACGGCAATCTTCTTTACGCCCAGTTCTTTGGTAGCTACATCACCGGCATACAGGTTTTGCACTTTGGAAGCGGTGATAACACGGGTTATTTCCTGATATCCGTCCTGGGTAATCTTGTCATTAATGGCTGCTACAATTACTGATGGCAGACCGTACTTATGGAAAACATCTTTAGTTGCCAGAGCACAGCCGCTGTTAAAGTGGGCAACGGTAGCAATAACCTTCGGATCACTGGCAGCCTTATTGGCTGCATTTACAGCAGTAGCCGGATCGCCGGCATCGTCAAGTGCAACAAATTCCAGCTTGAACGGAAGATCGCCTTTCTCATTAGCCTGTTTGACTGCTAATTCAACTGAGTTTCTAAGTCCCAGACCGAAGGCTGCATTCGCACCTGTTATAGGGCCGATATAGGCAATTTTATAAGTTTCCTTACTCGCGCTGCCGGTACCTCCACCACATCCGCTAAGCAAAATTGAAGCCAGGAAAGTAAACAATAAGCCCAATACTACATATTTCTTTTTCATGTATAATCCTCCCTTACTACTTATTAATAATGAATACTATACTTTTCACTGCTATAGGGGCTTTGCTATCTTCCCCTCCTTCCGTTCTGGGCATGAGTAAAGGCAATAGGTTACAGACACAAAAAAGTTCCTGAAGATTCGCCGACTTCAGGGACTCCATTGTCCTTTTGTACGCGCCACGCACACTTTTGTATGCGCTATACATATTGCTAATTATATCACAAGTTAATTTCTAAATAACGACAAAATTCATGAATTTTGTATACATTATTGTACAGGTTTAATATAAATTTGACTTTTTCTGCTGTGTTATTGTTGAAAAAGCTTAATAAAGTCTTGTCTTACTGCCCCAGAAATATATTGACTTACATCTATTTTATTTATTACTGCTACCATTTCTTCTATGCTATAAGGTACCGATATAAAGAAGTGCTCAAAGCCGTCCAATTCCTTTAAGGCAAAAAAGTCTCCCCAAATACGGCAGCTGGTTATTATGCCTTTTTCAACCCCCAGCCTGATTTCCACAGCTCCCCAGTCAAAACGCCGTTTCAACTTTATGTTGAACCAGGGGGACGTGCCGTAGTTCCATTCCCAGGTGTTGTATTTGGAACTAACCAATTGTTTGACCTGTTCCAATTCATTAAGAGAAAGGTGATAATCAGTAAGATTTTCTTCTTGCCGAATGGTATTTAACAAGAGGTTTTTGAAGTCATCAAGACTGGTGTCTCCTACTAAATAATCTTTAATGTTGGTTACCCGGCTGCGCACCGATGCGACTCCATGTGATATGAATTTATCCTGATTGGCAGCTAAGGCTTTCCCCATGATATCAAAATCAGTATTAAATAGTATGGTACCATGATGCATTACGCACCCCCGGCGTCGGCATTGGGAATTGCCGGATATTTTACGTCCATCAATTGTAATATCGTTACGGCCTTCATTACGGGCTTGTACCCCCAACATAGCCAAAGCTTGAATTACTGGGCGAGTAAAACGGGTAAAGTCAAATATTTGCAGCCCTTGTTCAGGAATAATAAACGTGAAGTTTAGATTACCATGGTCATGATATACTGCTCCTCCTCCAGTAATACGCCGTACGACCTTTATACCTCGGGTGCTTATAAATTCCTCATTTATTTCCCCGGAAGTATTCTGATTTCGGCCCACAATAACTGCCGGATCGTTCTGCCAGAGAATACAGTATTTTTCAGACGTATCCAGGGTGGTCAAACCATACTCTTCCAGAGCCAAATTGAAATAAGGATTATGCGAATTATTAATTATATTTATCATGGCCTTTTCCTATCCGGGACAAGATGAACGGACTGACTATTTACATCCATGACCGCTTCATATAGGGCTTCACCCAGAGTGGGGTGGGGATGGATTATGGTTGCTATTTCTTCCGTATTCATATTCTGGCTGACCATGGCTGTGGCTTCCAGAATTAAATCACTGGCATGAGGACCTACGATGTGTACACCTAAAATGGTATCCCTTTCATCGGCCAACACCTTTATCATACCATCAACTTCCCCCATGGCTACCGCCTTGCCATTACCGGCAAAACGGAACCGACCGACCTTTATATTTATACCCCGTATGAGAGCTTCCTCTTCGGTCAAGCCAACAGCAGCGATTTCCGGAAAAGAGAAAATACAGGCCGGAACTGCGTCATAGTTGATCTTGCTTTTTTGGCCGGCCATTCGTTCTACTGCAATTTTAGCTTCTTCGGAGGCAACATGAGCCAGCATCCGTTTTCCCACCACATCACCCACTGCATACAAGCCGGGAACACTGGTAGCATAATCCTCATCTACCTGTATATAGCCCCCGTTCTTTTGTATTCCCAGTTTTTCAAGTCCTAAACCATCTGTAAACGGCTTACGGCCTGTTGCTATCAGCACCAGATCAGCTGTTGTATGGTTAGTTCCCTTTTTGTCTCCCCATATAACATCTAGGCCACCATCTCCCGGGCAAATCTCCTTTACCATAGCGGCAGTATGGACATCAATGCCCTGCTTTTTTATAAATACATTCATTCTTTTGATAATTTCTTTATCAACCGTATTAAGAATGGCCGGCAAACCCTCCAGCAGCGTTATCTGACTGCCAAATGCCCGGTAAATACAAGCAAACTCCAACCCTATGACTCCACCGCCGATTATTACCAGCCGTTTTGGTATCTCCTTAAGGTTCAGCATCTCGTCACTGGTCAACACCCCCGGTAATTCTGCACCCGGTATTCGTGGCCGGGCAGGAACTGAACCACTGGCTATAAGTATGCGTTTGGTGGTTATAACTTCATTATTTACCTCAACCGTAGCAGGATCTACGATAGATGCCGTACCAGCTACAGTTTTAACCCGGTAGGCCTTTAGCAGAGAAGCTACACCGGTCACCATGCTGTTGACAATATGCTGCTTGCGTTCACAGGCAGCCGACAGGTCAAACTCGATACCGGAAGCCTTGACATTATATTCCTCCATATGTGCCAGGGTATGAAGCACCCTGGCATTTTGATAGTAAGCTTTAGTGGGAATGCAGCCGCGATTAAGGCAGGTGCCGCCCAGATCCTGTTTTTCAATTAAAGTAACGGTCATGCCCAACTGCCGGGCCCTTATAGCACCAACATAACCGGCCGGACCACCGCCTATGACCACCAGATCCTGCATAATCTATTGACCCTCCCACTTTAATACCGGCTTACGGGCAGCAGTTACCTCATCAACCCTCTTGATAACGGTAGTATGAGGGGCCGTCTTGACTGTGTCGGTTTCATTCTCCGCTTCGTGGGCAATGGTTATTAGAGCCGTCACGAAATCATCCAGACGTTCCCGGTTTTCAGTTTCAGTAGGTTCAATCATGAGAGCTTCGTGTACAATAAGTGGAAAATAAACCGTAGGCGGATGATAGCCATAGTCCATAAGGCGTTTGGCTATATCCAGAGTGGTTACCCCATACTGGCGTTGTTTTCTGTTGGTAGCTACAAACTCGTGTTTGCACAAACGGTTAAAAGGCACTTCATAAGTCGGCTGTAAACGACAGCGCAAATAATTGGCGCTTAAAACCGCTTGTTCGCAGGCCTCCTTGATTCCTTGGGCACCTAGCGTCTTCATATAAGTATAGGCTTTCACGATTACGCCAAAGTTTCCGTAAAAAGTTTTGACCCGACCAATTGACAAGGGACGGTCATAGTCCCAATAATAATGGTCATCTTTTTGGGCAACCAACGGGCCGGGAAGATAATCGGCCAGATGCTGTTTTACTCCTACCGGGCCTGAACCTGGTCCGCCTCCGCCATGCGGGGTGCTAAAAGTTTTATGCAGATTGCAGTGTACGATATCAAAGCCCATATCTCCGGGCCGGGTTACTCCCATTATGCCGTTCAAATTGGCACCATCATAATAGAGCAGTCCACCGCCTTCATGCACTATGGCAGCAATTTGCTCGATTTCCTCTTCGAATAAGCCCAGCGTATTCGGGTTAGTTAGCATGAGGCCGGCTACTTCAGGCCCCATATGGGCTCTTAAATCCTCCAGGTCAACCAGACCGCGATTATTAGATTTTATCTCAATAACGTCATAACCTACTACATTGGAACTGGCCGGGTTGGTGCCATGCGCACTATCAGGAACCATAATTTTAGTACGGCTGTTGTCACCACGGTGATTGTGATAGGCCTTTATAATCATCACCCCGGTCATTTCACCATGAGCCCCAGCGGCTGGCTGCAGGCTGAAGCGGTCCATTCCGGTTATTTCACACAACATATGGTCAGTCTCGTACAAAAGCTCCAGTGCACCCTGCACGGTCTCTTCCGGCTGATAAGGATGCAGACAGGCAAAGCCGGGCAGGCGGGCGGCCCACTCGTTGATTTTGGGACTATATTTCATGGTACAAGAGCCCAGGGGATAAAATCCGTCATCAACCCCATAAGCCCGATGGGATAAGCCCACAAAGTGTCTTACGGCTTCCACTTCACTTACATCCGGCAGTACCGGGTCAGTCTCCCGCAGAAATTGGGCCGGGATACTGATGGGCTGATCGGGAACATCACAGGGGGGCAGATCAAAAGCATTACTGCCGGGGGCACTTTTTTCAAAAATAAGTTTACTCATTTTTCATTCCTCCTATGACCTCCGCCAAACTATCTATTTGCTTGCGGGTACGCTTTTCGGTAAAAGCGAGCAGTAAGGCATCCTTAAGCTCATAGCCACCTATTATACCGTTGGCCAGCAAATGCTGATTAACAGCCCGGGGGTTGTCTACCTTTAGCGCAAACTCACGGAAGAAGGGAGCCTGATATTTTAATGACAAACCTGCTGCTGTTAATACCGTACTGGCATATACCGCTAATTGATGAGACCTCAAGGCGATTTCTTTTAATCCGCGCGGACCTACCAATGTAAAATAAATAGCAGCTGCCAGCGCATTTAAGGCTTGATTGGAACAAATATTAGAACTGGCTTTTTCCCGCCGAATGTGCTGTTCCCGCGCCTGCAGGGTAAGTACGAAAGCACGGCGGCCTTCCTGGTCTAAAGATTGACCTACTACCCGTCCCGGAATTTTACGCATAAGCTTTTTGGAAACAGCCAGGAAGCCCAGATATGGTCCTCCCAAGCTAAGACTATTGCCCAGAGCCTGTCCTTCACCGGCTACAATATCCGCTCCCCATTCAGAAGGAGACTTGAGCAAGGCCAGGGAAATCGGGTCAACCATCATTACCAGCATCCCGCCGCTGGCATGCACCTGCTTCTCCGCTTCTCTCAGGTCCTCCAGATTGCCGTAAAAATTGGGCTGCTGCACTATAATACAAGCCGTCTCCTTGTCGATAGCTTCAGTGAACTTTTCGTCAATCACTCCGTTAGCGCAGGATACTACTTCTATTTGACTTTTGCCGGAAATAGCATAGGTTTTTATGACTTCGATATATTCCGGATGTATGGTGTCTGGAACCAGCACTTTTTTTCTTTTAGTTGATTCACAGGCTAAAGTACATGCTTCAGCCAAGGCTGTTGCCCCGTCATACATAGAAGCATTGGTGACATCCATTCCCGTCAGGTTACATATCAGAGTTTGATATTCAAATATTGACTGCAAGATTCCCTGACTGATTTCGGGCTGATAGGGAGTATAGGCGGTATAGAATTCCGAACGTAAGAGTAGCTGATCCAGCGCGGCCGGAATGTAGTGGTCATAGGCCCCGGCTCCTAAAAAACATGGCATCTGTTCCACATTGGTATTACGACTGGCCAGTTCGTTTAATTTTGACTTAACTTCCATTTCCGTCATACCCGGTCCCAAGTCAAGTTCACGTCCTAATTTCAACCCGGATGGTATGTCAGTAAACAAATCATCTATATGGTTTAACCCTATTTCTTTTAACATATCCATGGCAACCGTGGGAGAGTTGGAAGTATATCTCATAATGCTAATTCCCCTCCTGTTCCATCTCCTGCTCCATCCTCTGCTCCTCTTCGAGACAGAATTGTTCATACTCTGCTGCACTTAGCAATGTCTGTAAGTCGTCGGGGTTGCTCATTTCAACCACCGCTATCCAATTTTCATAGGGCTCTTCATTTAGTTTTTCCGGAGCTTCCTCCAGCTCGGTATTGGCTTCTGCTACCGTTCCGGTTACTGCACTGTAAACGGGAGAAACCGCTTTGACTGATTCTATAACTGCAATCTCCCCGGCCGCTTCTATTTCAGTATCAAGCTCAGGTAATTCTACAAATACAATGTCACCCAGGTGAGACTGAGCAAAATCAGTAATGCCAATCCGGGCTTGCCGGCCTTCAACTTTAACCCATTCATGTTCTCTGGTATATAAAAGTTCCTGCAATATATTCATTAATTATCCCTCCGTTTTTATAATTATAAATTAGGAATTTTGAATTATGAATTGATGTAGAGAAGCTAATGCTTCTCTTTAATCCTAAGCACAATTCTGGTTGTTTCGTCCTTGGTTATAGGGGTTATACAATAAAAAATCTGTATCCTTCATATATTAAATCTGTTTTGAATTTTCGTACTAACCCTTTTGACGAGTCTTCTTGGTGTAAAAGATTCCTTTGCCTATACGAGCTTTGACCGGTTTATCACGTATGATAATATCTATCTCCTCACCGGGGGTGCTATATTCCCGTGGAATAAGGGCTAATCCGATTCCTTTGCGAAAAGTAGGAGAATGCATACCAGTCGTGACCCAACCTATATCCTGGCCATCCTTTTGCACCGGATAGTGAGAACGCGGTATACCCCGTCCGGTCATTTCAAATTCGACTTGTACTCTGCCCGAATTATTGTTCTTTTGTTGCAGCAAAGCCTCACGACCAATAAAATCTTCCCTATCCAATTTTACAAATATGTTCAAGCCCGCTTCCAGAGGAGTAATGTCCTGGTCTATCTCTTGACCGTATAGCGGCAGTTTGGCTTCAAAACGCAGTGTATCCCTGGCCCCCAGGCCTACCGTGGTTATATTATCGCCCCCTGCAGTTAGTATCTCCTCCCATAAGTTACAGGCATCCTCGGGTTTGGAATAGAGTTCAAAACCATCTTCACCCGTATATCCGGTCCGAGAAACTATACATTCAATGCCGGCTACTTTAACCACAGGTAAAAACCAGTAATATTTTATTGTTTCTAAATCAGTGTCGGTTAGCTTTTGCAGTATGGACTGAGCCAATGGGCCCTGTATCGCTAACTGAGCATATTCATTCGACCGGTTGAGCACGGCCACTCCCGGGTATGTATGCTCTTTGATCCAGGCAAAATCTTTGTCACTGTTGGATGCATTTACTACTATGAGAAAGTGCTGAGGGTTGTACCGATAAACCAATAAATCATCAACTACTCCACCGTTTTCATAGCACATAGGACTGTACTGGATCTGTAAATCTTTTAGAGTTGTTATATCGTTAGTGACCAGATAGTTTATGAACTCCTCTGCTTTTTCCCCTGTAACTTCGATTTCTCCCATGTGGGATACATCAAAAAGTCCAGCTTTTTCACGTACCATCTGGTGTTCCTTAATGATGCCTTCGTACTGAACCGGAAGTTCCCATCCCCCAAAATCAATTAGCTTCCCACCGTATTTTTTATGTACCGGGTATAGCGGTGTCCTTTTCAATCCCATTAATATAACCCCCTTTGATGCTAAATTATGTCGTAAACCAATGCAAATGTTAATATATTTACTTTACCTTCACACTCGACTTCAATCATTTTTTTAAGCGCATTGGACCATAACGTATTTTTACATACCACAATAAATTAACTAAGCACCTCCTTCCATATTAGTTTTTCGTTATTTCTTATTATATCGGAATTAAGAGCTTCGTTTAATTTATTTAACCAATTTTAATAAATTAGATTGAAATGATAAAATCGTAATTTTGCCTTTTCAAATTGCAAACAAAAGCACCCCCGGTAGGTGCCATTAATATCATTGTAATCCAAAATTATTAAATTGCCGATGATAAGCTTAAGAAAGGCTCATTTATGCGAGGGCACTTTGTAGGTTGACCAACCTAACAAATCATAAACTACTCAATAGGCCAAGGTACCTTCAACTATCATAGCTACTCCGAATACACCAAATAACAGGTTTAGCCAACTGCTCATAACCAGGGGGTTAAAGACGGCCAGGTAAATCAATACTATACCGGCAATAATCCTTATTGTACGGTCAACATTACCTATATTACGATGGAATGCCAGATGCACTACTACAACACCTCCATTACTCAGTATGTGCATTACATAGTTCATTAATTCTAAATAATGGATGCGTCCGAACGAGAAGTAGAATTTTATGATGCTCTGGCCCTTAAAGGTACCATACCTAAGCTCCAGGAGAGTTCAGGAAGGGAGGCTGGCAGCAGTAGCAATTAATCATTCATCAACTTTGGACATGTTCTTTGGAAGTAAAAAGAAAGTTCCCTTGATTACACTATTTCTTTGTCTTGAGCTGCATTTTTGCCTTTCCTATAGCATCTGCCTTTTTCATAGCTTTGGCAATTGTAAGCGGGGTAAAAGAATAGGGCTCATGATACATAATGTTTCCCTCTGCACAGCAATTATTTGCTACAGCCATTATTTGTTCGTCGGTGATGTCGGATACCCCAAGATCTGCAAAGCACACCGGAAGGCCAATATCGATAAAGAAATCATAGATTTCGCCTAAAAGGTTAAACTCATCATATAACTGTAAACCAGTTATCACCCCAAAGGCAACCTTCTCACCATGATACAGAGAGTGAGCCCCCGAAAGGACGGTAAGTCCATTATGTATCGAATGGGCTGATCCGAGGCCGCAGCTTTCAAAGCCGATACCCGATAGCAGAATATTGGCTTCAATAATTGCTTCCACAGCTTCTGATACCTTTCCTTGTTGAGAATCATAAACAGACTGCCGGCCATATTTTAAGATTGTATCCATACATAGCCTGGCAACGTACAATGCAGTATTGGTACGCAAACCTCCGCACTCATTCATAGATCCGCTGCGATGGCAGGCGTTGGCCTCAAAAAAGGTTGCCAAACCATCTCCCATACCTGAAATCATAAAGCGAACCGGTGCATTGGCTATTATATTTGTGTCCACAAGAACTATATCCGGATTATGTTTTAAATAATATACATAGTCAAAAACACCCGACTCGGAATATACCACCGCACAACCGGAGCATGGCGCGTCGTTAGATGCAATCGTAGGTGCAATGACGACCGGAAGATTTAGTCTGTCAGCAGCTATTTTGCCACAGTCAATAACTTTGCCTCCGCCAACGGCAACTATTGCAGTTGTATGATATGTTCTCGCCAAATTCATGACTCGGTTGATTTCCTTTTCACTACATTCACCGTTGAACTGCTCAACCATACCCTTGCAGTCTATAACGTTCTTTGCAGTGTCAACCATTGATTTGGTCGATAACACCAAGGTTCTGTCTCCATATCTTGATATTACGGTGGGCAGTTGCCATAATGCTCCATTTCCTTGTATGTACTTGCCTGGGAAGAACATAATTTGCATTGCACTTTGTTTCACTGTCTTCATACTCCTATTTCACTTATTTTAGGTAATTAATTGTGTTTTCTTTGCAGCTCTATATCCTGTTTGTTCTCTCCCTTTTTCTCGATAATCAGTAATTTTCTTTATTTCGAAGTACCGACTACGTACTAATTTATTCTGTATATGCTTGATTGCATCTACCTGGGGCTAGCTTAGTCCCCAGGGGAAAAAGCGCCAGTGCCATAATGATGCCTGCGAGCAGCAGCGGGACTTTCCTTTTCAATTTTCTACAATTCATTATGCGCCATAGGGATGGGTAGTTTTTCCTTGTTTTGTGCGTCGCTCAACAAGGAAAATTTGCATTAAGATAAGTTTAAATGACTCCTTTAAAAGTTGCTATTCTCTGGAATTTCATCTATATTCTCAACATACAAAGAAATTTCACCACATTTAGGGCAGATTGCAACTTTAGGCTTTTCTAACCTTTCTGCAAAGATACCAGTACCTTTAGCGATTTTGATACCGTACCCTGCTCTTTCAACTTTGATATCAAATCCCTCAATCATTTCAGATTGGCAGTGACGACAAATTCTCAATCTTATTCCCACCTTAATAAACTTTTATTACCTTTCGATATCTTTGATTTTCTTAGTTTTTCATTTTACTGTTATCGTGTTTGTACCTTCATCCCAGGTAACTTTATGTTCCAGTGCTACTGCCAGCGTTCTTACCGCGGCATATGCACTATTACCGACCATTGTAGCGGGAATAGTCGTTAATCCAGTGATAATCTTTATAGACGATGTAGTCACTGGGGTAATGCTTATTGGTGAAATTATCACCGTATTTGTCTTACCGTCCCAAGTAACTATTTTACCCAAGGCCTCAGCCAGGGCCCGCACCGGTACATAGCTGGTATTATTTTGGATGATACCCTGGACTACTTTGCCGGCTACCTTGATATTAACTGTCTGAGTTGCTGCAGCATTTGTAGAGGTCTTTAGAGCTACACCGAAGTATTCGGCAATTCCGGCTGCTATAGCCTGTGCTGCCTTTGTAACAAACGCTACCGTTCTGGCTAATGCTTCCTCAGTAGGATTTGATATAAAACAGACTTCAGTCAAAATTGCTGACATAGATGTTTTACGTAGTACATAATAATTGGCGGTTTTGTTTCCCCGGTTGGTAAGGCCCAGAGCCGCCACCAACTTAGCTTGTACTAGCGTGCCTGCTTTCTCAGCGTTACCCCCTGTCTGGTAGCAATAGGTTTCAGTACCATGAGCTGCTGCCGATCCACTATTAAGGTGAATGGAGCAAAACAAGCTAGCTCCAGTGTTGTTTGCAATTTGGCTCCTTACTGCCAGGTCCTGATTTACATTTGCCGGCCATGAAACAGAATCACTAGTTCTGGTATATGCCACTTGAATACCAGCAGCCTGAAGCAGTTGCCCAACTTGTAAAGCAATTTGCATGGCTACATCTTTTTCTTTCAGTCCAGTGGGTCCTACTGCCCCGGGGTCATATCCCCCGTGCCCTGGATCAATACATACTTTCATATTGCTTCTCCTTCCTGCACCGTTGGTTACGGTGCGATCTGATCTGTTTTGGTCGCTGCTATGGTATTGGAAGTATTATAATCAGAACTCGTTATTGTCATATTATTTAATCAGCTACTACCAGTAAAAAATCCTCCAATAGTAGAGCACACGCTTTATACTACTTGAGGCATATTGTTGATCATTCCAAAGCTGCTTCTTAACAAAGGCACTTCCGTCACTCAGCAGTAAGCGGTTTTGCTTTTTCTTAATTTTTTGTGCATACAAACGACTGGTAGTGTTGACATCCTGACCAACCATTTCGGCAACCTGAATAGGGGGGGACAGCAATAACTATCATATTGACAAAGGCATACAAATTCTTCTTAGAAACGCTTCTCCATATGATCGAAGTGCCCCTTCAGCTCCAATGTAAGCGTTTCAGCGGATAGGTTCCACAGCTGCTGAGGATTGGCGAAGGATCTCACCTGTCGCCGGGTTTTGTATCATCTCTAAAGCCAGATCAGCAGAGTTCACCTCTTTAAGCGACAGTTTATCCTGTATATTTTGGGCCGTCGCCGTCCAATCCACCACTCTGCGTCCATTGGGACGCGGGACAACATCCGCGTATAGTCCTTCCTTGTCATATAGTTCCCCTGTATCCAGCTTCCTCAACAGCTTTTCATAGCCGCCTCCAGACTTGGTTTCAAAGCCAAAGTACATGCTTTCCGGAGGCTGGGCTATCTCCAGACGGTCACACTCGCCTATGAATATTCCCAGCAGTATCCTAGGACCCAGTGTTTCCAGCCGCAATACCTGAAGGGTATTGCCTTGTGCGTCGAAGGCCTTGAACTCCAAGCCGCGCCAGCCCAAGACCAGCTCGGAACGCAATAGAAAGCCGGTACTCACAAAGCCGGTGGTGTTAGTTTCGGCGGCCTTGTCAATATCCTCCTGGGTTTTGCGCTGTAACCGGGGCCGAACTTTGAGGCGCTCAGTGAACACTTTGGCCATCACCTGCTCGATCAATAAGCCATCGTGCTGGTAATCCACATCAAATAGGCGTCCCAGGCTCATGGCACCGTCAAGCAGAGCAAAGAGGTAATCATGGTCCATATAAAAAAACCGGATGCTTTCCGGCGGCAGCATCTTTTCATTCGGCACCAGATAGCCGAACGGCACATCGTATAGCAGGCTCCACTTGGCCAATGGTCCGGTTATTTCCGCCGGCACATCTGAACCGACTTTGTCTGCACGCAGGAAATCAAAAAAGTTGTCAAAGTTATTCCTGCCGGCCGCCCAGCTTTTCGCCATCGTCCGCACCTCCATTTCTCAGCGCGGTCACCAGTGCAGCCACCGCGTCTTCCATAAGTGATTCCAACTGTGTCTGTTCCATATCACCTAACCTATCTGCGCTATTTATGCTATCTACTTTTTTAAACCTGCTGGAAATCATTTTCCGGTTTTCCCTCAGGGCCGCCTCCCGCTTATTGGATTGCCGCCAGCTGTCCAGCGCCGCGGAAAAGGGTCCGGACCGCAGTGCCAGCAGCCTTCCTAAATTAAATGCCGCGCTATAGCTAATTTCGAACATTCCCATCTCCGGTTCATAAATCAGCCTGGCATCAGAAAAAAGCTGTAAGTCCTTTTCGGTATCTGTTGGTTTATAGGGAGACAATGGACCATGATACCACGATACGGTCCTCCCACCGTCCCTGAGGCTGTGATTCAGCGGTACAAATCCTCTTGCCAGAAGCTTCTCCACCTCTTCACTAGCGTTTGAGGGCAGAGGAGTCTTCAGTACTCCGGTGTCCAGATTCTCGAAAACACTTTTGAAATCATAGTTTTCCTGCTTGCTGTAAAAGTCCCAGCAGCTTAGCACCGGTATGCGCACCTTTTTATATTCAAGCTCTTGAGAAATTTTTTGGCGCAGCGAGGGGGCGGTAAAAAAGTCCACAAAAGCCTCCACCGAAACTAGAAAGGCTGTATTTTTCACTCCGGTGTCGCTGGTGTCGGAACATGGCGTGCGGTTTGCGACCAGCACCGCCAGCCACTCGTCCACCACATCCGCTTCCGTAACCTTGTCGTCTCTGCTGACACAGCGCGAATGTGCCATCAGCGGCAATTCTTCCCATGCGGGGCACACGTCGCAAAATAGCGCAGAGGGTACATCCAGCACCGTACAGGGCTCGTCGGGAGCTATTGCCTTCACCGGACAATAGACCCCCGGCTCGGGTGTAAAAGCCTCCCGCTGGGTTAGCGATTTAAGTTCAGTGCCTTCTTGCTCGTCAAATAGGAGAAGCGTCATCCAGGGAACTCCCTCCCGGTCACCGAATACCCTCTCCCACGGCAAAGTTCGGCGGCGCAACACAATATGAGGCAGTATATGTTCAAATTTTCCGAAGCTGTCTTTCGGCGGATACACCGAGTACACCTCATCGGATGAAAGCTTAAGCGGCTCGGCCTCGCATGTGAAACTGAAATGAGCTGCCTTTATCTTACTCTGAGCAAGCTTGGGGTTGTCGCCCAACTCCTGGCTCACCGTGATGGTATACTCACCCTGCAACGGGGGGCGGGTTTTGGAGGCCAGCTTAATCCGGCCTTTTTCTATAGATTCTCCGTCTGGCATGAGCTATTCCTCCGCTCCTATTTTTTGCAATTCGGGCACTGCCAGCAGTATTTCATCCAGGCGCGCCGTCCAATTGTCCAGCATGAGCTCGCCTTCGGAATAAACTCCGAATTCCTCCGACAACTCGGAAAGTATATTGTTCCTGAGCCCGCCGGTCTGCCCAATCGATTCTTCTATCTGCCGCAGGCGGTCATCCTTAGGGTACACCTTGGGGTCTATTGCCCCAGGGTGAGACCATTCATAGTTATGGGGCTTAAGATGTTCGTTTTTACACAGCACCTGCATATCGAAGGTGCCCGACACCGGGAGTACGCCCTCGGGCTGGCGAGGCTCGCAGTAGAGCGCTATGCCCGTGGGCACATTCTCTTTAAGCATCACCGTGTCGTCTGAATATGGTTTTTCCTTATCCCACAGCGCTCTCGGCAGGTTCGAGTATAGCGCCCGGCCTTGAAGCCCTGCTCCTTGCCCGGGGTTTTCGGC
>JBDKUD010000241.1:0-6532 GCA_039679805.1 Syntrophomonas sp.
AGTTGTGGAACAACTGCTAATTATGAGGAACTAACTCGTCAACTAGCCGATGAACTGCAAAAAACTCATAGCGACCGGGTAGTTGTCAAATACGTAGATGTAGACAAAGAAGGTTTGGATAAGTATCCATTAATGCAAAAAGTTTTGAGAATGGGTTATTCTTATCCCATAACTTTAATAAACGGACGTCCCAGGTTTGCCGGGGCCATAATGACACCGGAGATTAAAAACTGCATTGATGAGATTTTAAAGGAAGACGGCGATCAGAACTAACTGGTTATAATAATCGAAGTTTGACAAAAATTGCTCTGCGGAGCAATTTTTTATTGAATAGAATTATAGATTACCTACCACCACTTAATATTTGAAGCCTAATGCCATCGTGCATAGCCATGTGGATTATTTATTGGTCAAAAGAGTTATAATTATTAACAGAGTTTTTACGTTAGGTGGAGTTTTTGTACGCCATCTGACGTTAGAAATCGTTATCCAGGAGCTTAGCATCGATTAACTTTTGCTTACGAAGCGGGAGTCTTCACCCTTCGGGTACACGAGCGGTGATTAGCTATCGGATAAAAACCAAAGGGAAAGGGATGCAATGGTGGAAACTGCTTTTATAGATCTTAAATATCTTACATTAACATATGGCTGCCAGATGAATGTTCGGGATTCAGAAACAATTGCCGGGCTGGTTGAAGCCATGGGATATAAAGAAACTGATAGAATTGAAGATGCGAATTTAGTTATATTTAACACTTGCAGTGTTCGGCACTCAGCGGAAAACAAAGTTTTCGGTAAGCTGGGTGAAGTAATGCGCATCAAAAGAACCAAACCGGGCCTGGTGATAGCCTTTGGTGGCTGTATGGCCCAGTTGCCTGAGGTAAAGGAACAGCTTAAAAAAAACCGCATAGATATAGTTTTTGGAACCCATAATATTCATGAACTTCCCTTACTTATAGAGCAGGTCAGGGAAAATCAGCGTCCAGTTATACAGGTCTGGGATCGGGAGGGGACTATTATTGAACCTGTTCCGGCAAAACGTAAACCAGGTCTAAGTGCTTTTGTTAATATTATGTTCGGATGCAATAATTTTTGCAGTTACTGTATAGTACCGTATACCCGCGGAAGAGAGCGAAGCCGTGACCCTAAGAGCATAATTACCGAGTTGAAGGAGATTGCTGAAGCCGGGTATAAAGAAGTTACTTTACTGGGCCAAAATGTTAATTCTTTCGGTAAAGGGCTGGAAGATAATGTGGATTTTGCCGATTTGCTGGCGATGGCTAATGAAGTTGATGGCCTGGATAGGATTCGTTTTATGACCTCACATCCCAAGGATATGTCAGATAAGCTGATTGATACTATTGCTGCATACGAGAAATTATGTGAACATATTCATGTCCCCTTACAGGCGGGAAGTAATAAGGTTTTACAGAAGATGAACCGTGGATATACCCGTGAGCACTACCTGGAATTAACCACTAAAATGCGAGAACGGATTCCAGGTGTAGCCATCACCAGTGACCTGATTGCTGGTTTCCCCGGAGAAACCGAGGAGGACTTTAATGATACACTGGATATGGTACAGAAAGTTAGGTTTGATGCAGCATTTACCTTTATGTATTCAATACGTTCCGGAACTCGGGCTGCACAGTTGGAAGAACAGTTGCCAACTTCTATAAAACAGCAAAGGTTAGCCCGTTTAAATAATACTCAATATCAGATAGCATTAGAGCTTAATCAGGCATTGGAAGGCAAGGTGGAAGAGATATTAGTGGAAGGCCCCAGTAAGACTAATACTGAGAAACTAACCGGCAGGACCCGGAGTAACCGTATAGTCATTTTTTCTGGGCCGAAACACTTAATTGGAAAGTTAATTAATGTTAGAATAACCAAAGGAAAGACTTTTTCTGTTTTTGGTGAATTATTAGATTGACCATGCCAAATGGAAAAAATAAATTTATAGGAGGATACGGTTTTGACTAATGAGGAGATTATAAAACTGGCTTATGAACTAGGAAGTGCAGTTTCGGGTTCAGATGAAATTGAAAACCTGAAACGGTTACAGACTGCAATTACCCAGGATAAGGTCGCCTATGACATTATTATGAAGTATCAGGATGCCAGAACCCGTGCAGATAATGCTAGTAACAGCGGCTTAATTACTGGAAAATCAGAGGAAGATCATTTGAATATCCTGGAACAACAACTCAACAGCAATGCTTTAATTAAAGAACTCATGGAAGCCCAGGAGAAGTTTGATAATCTGATGCAGGCTGTTTACTTTGCAATGAATCAGGCTATCAGCGGTGGTGCTGCTGGAGGGTGTTCCGGCGGTTGTGACAGCTGTGGCAGCAGTTGTGGCTGCTAAATACAGTATTAGAAAACTAAACTTTATTAAAGAGAAAGGCTTAGAAATAACTAAGTCTTTCTTTTTAAGAATCTTGTGAAAAATCCAGCCAGGGCGGTGAGGTATATCAAGTGCATTGACGTTGGCGGAGGCAGTGAGAAACATACAGCGAAGTCCGAGCGAGGATGGGGACGAACGCCACGGATGGCGTGAGCGCGTCGTTGAATCGACGCGGTGCCCCATTCCCCGTGAGGCAAGCCGCTGGTGTTTCGACTGCCGGAGACTGGAGCAAACTGATATACCTTACTGTCCTGGTCGGATTTTCCACAACCCTTTAAGGAGGTAGATTTATTCGTGGCCGGTCATACTCCTATGATCGAACAATACCTGGAGATAAAAAACCAGAATCAGGATACCATTTTAATGTTTCGGCTGGGTGATTTTTATGAAATGTTTTTTGAGGATGCCCAAGTTGCATCGAAAGAGCTGGAAATAGTATTAACCGCCCGGGATGGCGGTTCCTCCAAAGTACCTATGTGTGGTGTACCTTACCATGCTGTAAATAACTACATATCCCGGCTTATTAATAAAGGTTATAAAGTAGCCATTTGCGACCAGATTGAAGACCCTAAATTGGCCAAAGGTATAGTTAAGAGACAGGTAACCAGGATTATTACTCCTGGTACAGTAATGGACGAGCTGATGCTAGATGAAACCCGCAATAATTACCTGGCTGCTATAGTCAACCAAAATGACATTATAGGTTTTTCCTTTATTGATATATCTACCGGAGACTTCCAGGTTACAGAATTAAGTGGCGATAATGCAGCTATTAAGCTGGAAACAGAGTTGCAAAGGTTGGCTCCGTCTGAATGCTTGCTTCCCGAATCCAATAACCTGCCATTTTCGTTTGAAGACAATAATACCAGAAATGATATGGTTATTAGCAAAATCGATGAAAGTGATTTAATCTTAGCCCGAGCTGAGCATTTATTAAAGGAACATTTTGCCGTAGCTACACTGGAAGGATTCGGTGTAAAAGGTTTTACCAGCGGAATTAAGGCCGCTGGAGCAATTGTTTCGTTTCTATATAAAACTCAAAAAAACAATCTCAAACATATAAAGACTTTACGCATTTACAGTACCAGCGATTTCATGGATATGGATTATTCAACCCGCAGAAATCTGGAATTGACCTCAACCATGAGGGAAAACAGAAGAGAAGGATCATTACTGGATATTCTTGACCGATGTCTTACCCCTATGGGTAAAAGAACTTTGCGAAGATGGATAGAACAACCATTGATAAGTGTTGATAATATAAACCTGAGGTTAGATTCTATCGAGGAATTAAAAGATAACCTGGTTTTAAGAAATAGTGTTAATCAACTGCTGGGACGAATTTATGATCTGGAACGACTGGCTGGTAAAATAGGCAGTGAAATGGCTACCCCACGTGATTTACTGGCCATTAAAAACTCCCTCACCGTGCTGCCGGAATTTAGTCAATTAATGGGCAACTGCCAGAGCCGGTTATTACACGATATCTCCAATATTGATACTCTTGACGAAGTTTATCGATTAATTGAGGTAGCTATTGACGATGAGGCGCCCTTAACAGTTAAAGAGGGAGGTATTATAAAAAAAGGCTATAATCTGGAGATAGATGAACTTAAAGAATTGTCTCGAAATGGTTCAGATTGGCTTATAGACTTGGAAAACCGGGAAAAGGAACGAACCGGGATAAAGTATTTGAAGGTAGGTTATAACAAGGTTTTTGGTTATTTCATAGAAATCAGCAAATCCAATCTGGGATTAGTGCCGGTAGATTACATAAGAAAACAAACTCTGGTTAACACGGAAAGGTTTATAACTGAAGAGCTTAAAATATTTGAAGAAAAAATTCTCGGCAGCCGCGAACGACTATTTCAAATGGAATATGAATTATTTATCCGGCTAAGGAGTAAATTGATTGATTATATTGCCCGCCTGCAGAAGACCGCTCAGGATATTGCCAACCTGGATGTGCTTTATTCTCTGGCGGAGATTGCTTACAGTCATGATTATATTCGCCCGTTAATCACTGTTGATGGTAAAATTAACATAATTGCCGGACGTCATCCGGTAGTGGAAAAATCTTTACAGGGATCTAGATTTGTCCCCAATGATATTAAACTTGATATGAAAGAGCAGAATTTTGCTATTATTACCGGGCCCAACATGGGAGGAAAAAGCACCTATATGCGACAGGCTGCTCTACTGGTTCTTATGGCGCAGATGGGTAGTTATATCCCGGCAAATGCTGCTGAAATAGGAATGGTTGACCGTATATTTACGCGAGTGGGAGCTTCGGATGATCTGGCTGCTGGGCAGAGTACCTTTATGGTGGAAATGGTGGAAGTGGCCAATATATTAAATAATGCCACCCGTCAGAGCCTGGTTGTACTGGACGAGATTGGCAGAGGCACCAGTACTTACGACGGACTAAGTATCGCCCGGGCAGTAAGTGAGTATCTGCATGATAAAATAGGGGCCAGAACTATGTTCGCTACCCATTATCATGAGTTGACTACCATGACTGAGGAGCATCCGGGAATATTCAATTTATCAGTCTCAGTTAATGATACCGGAGACATGGTCGTTTTCCTGAAAAAAGTACTGCCAGGAAAAGCTGATAAAAGTTACGGAATACATGTGGCCAAACTAGCCGGGCTTCCAGCTAAGGTTATAGAGAGATCTCAGCAAATACTCGAAACTTTGGAAAAAGAAGCTAAGCCTAATACTCCTATACCTATGCTGACCCAGGTGAGTCTTTTCAACGAAGAAATCCATCCGGTGGTAGAAGAACTGAGAAATCTAGATATAGATTCCCTAAGCCCCCGGGAAGCGTTAACCCTGCTTTATCGATGGAAAAGTGAGGCGTGAGGAGTAAGGTGTACTCGAACCCTACGAACTCCTCGCACCTTACGCCTCACTCCTTACTAATTTATGGGAGGTGTTGGAATTGTTAATTGGGATTGATGTTGGCGGAACATATACCGATGGGGTAGTTTTTGATAATAACTCAGTATTAAAAGCGGTAAAAAAGCCCACCAATGATGCTCACTTGCAGGATACCCTGTTACAGGTGCTTGATGAATTATTGGAGGGTATAAACCGGGATGAAATCGAACGTATCGTATTCAGTACTACCCTGGTAACTAACCTGCTGGCAACCGGAGGTGGCGAACGGACAGCACTAATGCTGATTACCGGTCAGGGCTTGCCCCGGCAGGCATATGATATATGTCCGGATACCTATTTTTTAAAAGGAAGTATAGATTTCCGGGGCCGGATGGTTGAACCCCTGGATAAGAATGAAGTACTCAAAGCCCTGGAGGATATTGAACGCCAGGGGATCAAAAAATTGGCGATAGCAGCCAAGTTCTCCAATCGAAACGATTCCCTGGAAAAAGAGATTCGCCAAATGGCTCTGGATAAATTCCCTAACTTGGAGGTTGCTATTGGATGTGAAACAGCCGGGCAGTTGAATTTTCCGCGCCGGGCAGTTACTACCTATTATACGGCTATGACTATGTCCAGATGGAATAAATTTGTAGAAGAAATGCAAAAGGCATTGCAAGAAAGAAATATTAACGTGGAGATAGATATATTAAAAGCTGATGGGGGTACAATGCTTCTGGAAACATCGAGGCAACGACCCTGTGAGACTGTCTTTTCCGGTCCGGCTGCCAGCACCATGGGAGCAGCGGCTTTAACCATGGACAAAAAGAATTCAGTAGTGATAGATATCGGCGGTACCACTACCGATATCTCCTTAATAATAGAAGGAGAACCGTTATATGCCTCCAAAGGAGCCAATATTAACGGTCAATACACGCATATACATTCGTTTGCCGTCAGGTCGGTGGCCTTGGGGGGAGACAGCAATATTTCTTTTAATCAGGGTGTGCTGCAGGTGGGACCGCAGAGACAGGGAGAAGCAGCCTGCTTTGGCGGAGCCGGTGCTACCGCTACCGATGCCTTTAACTATAAATACAACCTGGGAATCGGTAATCCGGATCTTTCCCGGGCCAAGCTGGAAGAAAAAGCTAGGACAGCAAACATGAGCTGTGAAGAATTAAGCAGCCGGGTGGTGGAAGTTTTTATAGCAAGGCTGGAAAAAAATATTTCCGCAATGTTCAG
>JBDKUD010000208.1:0-11889 GCA_039679805.1 Syntrophomonas sp.
GCTTTAATACTGGGACTGGTACTGGGTAAACGAATAAGTTCGCCCTTGGCTGATTTATCTACTGCTATTCATCAAGTCGCACAAGGCAAGCTTGACCAAAGAATGAGGCTGCAGGGTGACCAGGAGTTTATACAATTGGGACGGGATTTTAACCTTATGGCTCAGAGCCTGGAAGATGCTGATAAGAACAGGCGGAGGCTAACTGCTGACCTATCTCATGAATTGCGTACCCCACTAACATTTCTGCGGGGACAACTGGAAGGGATGCAAACTGCTGGCGTTCCGATGGATACGGAGAATATTACGCTGCTTCTGGATGAAGTAATACGCCTCTCTCGAATGGTTAAGGAATTAGATAACCTGGCGTTGGTGGAGAACCATGCCATTTCACTGCAGATGAGTACCTTCTCGGTATCAGAATTACTGGAGCGTTTAACTCCAGTTAATATTGCCATGCAAGATAAAGGGATTGCTTTTAGTATTGATGTGGGGACCGATATTAAGAAAATAACAGCTGACCATGACAAGCTATTACAGATACTTCTTAATTTATTGTCTAATGCCATGAAACATGTAAGCAGTGCAGGTATTATTAGATTATCAATCCAACGCCACAAGGATTATTTGCAATTCTCGGTGGCGGACAATGGATCAGGAATTTCAGCTGAAGATTTACCCCATGTATTTGAACGTTTCTATCGGGTTGACGATAGCCGAAACCGCCGTGAAGGTGGAATGGGACTGGGGCTGGCTATCGCTAAGGGATATGCTGAAGCTCATAATGGTAGAATGTGGGTGGAAAGTCAAGAGAGTTCCGGGACTACCTTTTATTTTACCTTAGCTCAAAATGACGAGCTATAGCCTCTTCAAGCCAAATCCTAATCTCATCCCGAACTCGTTCAAATTCAGCCAGGATATTTTCATCACTTCCAGTAGCTGCTGCCGGATCACTGAAGCTATGGTGGAGAAGATTCTTGGCACCCGGAAAATAGGGGCATGTTTCCCGGGCGTTGTCACAGACAGTAATGGCGTAATCAATATCCATCTCCATGAATTCATCAATGCTTTTGGAACGATGGTTACTGATATCAATGCCGGCTTTCTTCATTGCTTCAATAGCAAAGGGATTAACCCGGAACGGATTCGTACCGGCGCTGAAGGCTTCGCAGCGATCCCCGTACATTGCCTGCAAAAGGCCTTCAGCCATCTGTGAACGGGCCGAGTTCTGGGTACAAATAAACAATACTTTTTTCTTAGCCATAATAAACCTCCTGCGTACTATGCAACATATGCAAAATAAACTCCCACGATAAAAATAATTATACCGGATATTTTCTCCATTATACTATTCCATTTTGCAAAGCTCTCCATCCGGGTTATAAGCCCGGTAAAAGTGCCCACTATTATTATGGGAATACCTCTGCCGAGAGCGTAAATGAATAATAGAGTAGCACCGTATAACCAATGACCGCTGGCCATGGCCAGAGAAAGAATAACCAGCAAAATGGGGGTACCGCATTGGGAGCCCACCAATCCCATTACCAGACCCAGGAGATAACTTCCTCCCATTCCTCTGACTTCACCTACCCTGCTAAGAAGATTACCCCCGTAATTGATGTTAAGTTTAAGGACTCCCAGGAGGTTTAGTCCCAGGGCAATACAGACAGAAGCTACCAGATAATACAGGATGCTCTTGCTGGTACCGAATATACCGCCTACCGCAGAAATAAACAGGCCCAGCAGCATAAAGGTGGTAGCCGTTCCCAGCGAAAAGGCCACGGACAAGGCCAGACTTCTTTTGCGTCCAGCGTCAATACCTCCAACATACGCAATTATAATAGGCGCCATACTGAGATTACATGGTCCGATACTGGTTACCACACCCGCCAGGAATACCAGAGCATATCCAAACAGGGAAAAGCTCGTTAAGAATTGGGGTGCAACTTGATTTATCCAAGCTTCCACGTTATTTTACCACCTTGTTAAGTTCCTTTTTCAGATCCTCAACCGGAATGATTCCCACATTTTGATAGCTTATCTGTCCTTTACTATTGATAATAAAAGTAGTGGGTACATACTGTATTTTCCATGCTTGGTTAAGTTCAATATTTACTTGATCATTGACATCAATCTCAATAAAACGAACCTTGCCTTGATAGGCAGGTTGCAGCTGATTAAATATTTTATGCATCTCAACACAAGGGGCACAGGTAGTGGAATGGAAGAGAAGCCACATGCTCTCCCCATTATTTTTCGCCTGTTCAATCGCTGCAGCAGAGTTTCCAGGTGCTTTGTTCTCAACTGGTGGTACGGATGTTTGTTTACCATAATAAGAAAAACCAAACACAACCATTATTATTAATAAGCCGACAATCACTACTATACGTCTGTTTTTCATAGGTTACTCCTCTCTTGTATCTCTATAAAGTATTATTTACTGTTTAATGCTTAACTAAAATATATTAATACCAAAAGCTAAAAATACGCGTTGACAGAAAACACAAATAGATATAACAATATAAGCATAAGATTATATACATCAGGAAAGAAGATAGCATAACATTTTAACAATTTGAGTAGGAGTAGTCACAGTCCGGTAGATATTTTGGGGAATTGCCTAGGGAAAAATGCTCCCTTTTGCAAATACAAGCCTAGATTTTCTTATCCGCACCAACATCGAAAATTCTGTTCAGGGCAGAGCGCGGGGACGCGGGAGTGCTGTTATGTGTGACTTCGGTAATTCTGTATAACGTAAAATCGGTTAAAAAGCTCGAAAACAGAGGTGATTTATGTATTATCGCATAATGCACAATGACATCTTAAAGAACAAAGTGATAACGCTAATAACCATGATATTTGTTGCTGCTGCGGCTATGCTTGTTTCGCTCGCGGCGATTCTCGCCGTAAATCTTTCGGGCTCGATAGATACGCTTATGACACGGGCGAAAACTCCGCATTTTATGCAGATGCATTCGGGTGAAATTGATACTGCGCGGCTTATTGCTTTTGCGGAGCAGAATGGCAATGTCGATGAATTTCAGGTGCTTAAATTTCTCAATGTTGACGGTGCGCGGATTGTAATTGACGGAAACTCGCTGGCGGACAATGTTCAGGACAACGGCTTCTGCACGCAGAGCAAAAAATTCGATTATCTCCTTGACCTTGACGGAAACGTTATAAATGTATCCGATGGGGAGATTTATGTTCCGATATGCTATATGAAGGACGGCACCGCAAAGGTCGGTGACAAGGCTGTGATATGCGGAAAGAAATTCACCGTTGCGGGATTTCTCCGCGATTCACAGATGAATTCGTTGCTCGCCTCGTCAAAGAGGTTTCTTGTAAGCGAAAATGACTATGCGAAAATAACGGATTTCGGAAGTACAGAATATCTGATTGAGTTCAGATTAAAGGACTTGTCCGCGCTTGGCTCATTTGCAACCGCTTACACCACCGCAGGACTTGAAGCAAACGGGCCGACGATTACATATCCGCTTTTCAAAACCATTAACGCAATTTCCGACGGGCTTATGATTGCGGTTATACTTCTTGTCAGTGTGCTTGTCGTTGCAATCGCGTTTATGTGCATACGCTTCACGCTGCTTGCGAAAATCGAGGATGACTACCGTGAAATAGGTATTATGAAAGCAATAGGGCTGCGCGTTTCCAATATAAAGAAGATTTATCTTGCTAAATACGCGGTGATTGCGGCGGCGGGCTGTATTCTCGGGTTTGCACTTTCGTTTGTGTTCAGAGGCATGCTTCTTGAAAATATACGGCTTTATATGGGTGAAAGCGAAAATTCTTCTTTTGCCTTGCTTTTCGGGATAATTGGCGTACTGCTTGTGTTCTTTGTGATTATAGCCTATGTGAACGGCATGCTGAAACGCTTTCGAAAAATATCTGCTGCGGAAGCACTACGCTTTGGCACATCACAGGCAAAATCCACGGGCGCAAAGCATCTCTGCCTGAGCAAAAACAGGCTGCTTGATACGAATATTTTTCTCGGCGTCAAAGATGTTCTTGCCAGGAAAAGCCTTTACGCCACAATGCTTGCGGTGCTGGTGATTTCGGCCTTTATCATTATTGTTCCGCAGAATTTATACAACACTATTTCCTCAAAAAGCTTCATCACCTATATGGGAATAGGAAAATGCGATATGCGCATCGACATTCAGCAGACCGTCAATATTGCCGAAAAAGCAGCGGAAATTGCCAAGGCGATGGAGAGCGACAAATCCATATCCAAATATACCGTGCTTACGACCAAAACATTCAAAACCAAGACGGATGACGGCTCTGAGGAGCGTATAAAAATTGAGCTAGGCGACCATTCGGTATTCCCCGTAAAATATTCCGAGGGCAGAGCACCCGCCACAGAAGACGAAATTGCGCTTTCGGCTATGAACGCCGATGAGCTGGGCAAAAAGGTCGGCGATGTCATTACGCTGGTAATTGAGGGAAAGGAGAAAAATCTCACGGTAGGCGGAATCTATTCCGACATTACCAACGGTGGAAAAACCGCAAAGGCTGTTTTCACCGACAATTCGGCGGACATTATGTGGTGTGTTATCTGTGCGGAGCTTGCGGATAAATCTCTTGTCGACGGAAAGGCTTCGGAATATGCGGACAGGTTTGATTTTGCAAAGATTTCAGGCATTAATGAATATATTACCCAGACATTCGGCTCGACAATAAGCTCCGTCGGAAAGGCCTCCTGTGCTGCAATTGCCGTTGCGCTGATTTTAACGGTACTGGTTACACTGTTGTTTATGAAAATGCTTGTCGCCAAGGACAGATATTCCATTGCCGTAATGAAAGCGCTCGGTTTCACAAACTCGGATATCGTGGTGCAGTATGTTTCGCGTTCGGTATTCGTTCTGATTGTCGGAATTGTTCTCGGCACACTTCTGGCAAATACTCTCGGAGAGGTACTTGCAGGGACGGTTATCTCCTCGTTTGGAGCGTCGTCGTTCAAGTTTGCGGTCAACCCGCTTGCGGCGTATCTGCTTTGTCCGCTGATGATGGTATGCTCGGTACTTATCGCAACAATTATCGGCACATCGGGCGCGGGGCAAATAAAAATATCCGAAAATATAAAGGAGTAGCTTATGAAGAAGATTATTATCGGTGAAAATATAGTAAAATCTTTCGGTGAGGGCGATGAAAAGTGTAATGTTCTTGACGGAGTGTCCGTTGAAATAAACGAGGGCGAGTTCGTTTCGGTTATGGGACCTTCGGGCTCGGGAAAATCAACGCTAATGTTTGCGCTGAGCGGAATGGACGGCGTTGACGGCGGAAAGGTTGCTTTTGACGGGGGGGATTTATCGGCACTCAGGGAAAATGAGCTTGCCGACATACGCAGAATAAAAATGGGATTTGTTTTTCAGCAGCCGACTTTGCTGAAGAATCTGAACATCCTCGACAACATCATTCTTCCGTCGATGCGAAACAACAGAAAAAACGCCGCCAAGATTACCAAAAAAGCAAGAATGCTTATGAAAAAGGCAGACATTGCGGAGTTGGAAAAGCGTGATATTACACAGGTTTCGGGAGGACAGCTTCAGCGTGTGGAAATATGCCGGGCACTTATGGGCAATCCGAGAATTATTTTCGGTGACGAGCCGACTGGCGCACTTAACTCAAAATCCGCGCAGGAGATTATGAACATCTTTTCCGAAATCAACGCGGATGGTACTGCGGTTATGCTTGTAACTCACGATGCCAAGGTGGCGGCGCGGACGGAGCGTATTATGTTTATGCGCGACGGAAAAATCGTGAGCGAAATGCGGCTTCCGAAATTCAGCGGCACAGATAATGACGACAGGGTGAAAAAAGTCACGGTGAAAATGCGTGAAATAGGAATATAAACACAAAGTCTGAAACGGTCTCTAATTGGGCTTTGATAAAAATACTTAAAAAAGGGATTGGTGAGTAAAGCCAACCCCCTTTTAAGTTAATTTTCATCAATAGTATCCTTAATGAAATCCTGTATTTTTTCTAAATCAATGCCTCCTGCAAACCGGGGATGACCGTTTATAACCACAATTGGGAAGTTGTATCCCATTTGAATTGCTCTGGCAACCGTAAAATATTTTTTAAATCCGGTTTTCTCTGTGTCTATGTATCTAACAGATATTTTCCCATCGAACTTTTCCTTCAATCTCTGCGCTAATTCCATAGTTGCTTCTCCCACAGTTGCTCCACAACTGTTGCCAGGACCACATCCCGAAGAACAGCTTCACCCGCCTGTGGGGGCGAATCCATCAAAAACTTCAATCAGAAATTTCATTTCAGACATAATTACAGCTCCTCTCCACTTAATATTAATTGCAACATGATGCAGTTAACTAGATTAGGGTAGATAGTTTTTGGGATGACTTTTTTATCGTAGACAAAAATGCCAGACATGCTGGTGACAAACGAACACCTTTCGGATAAATGGCAAAAAATGACCTTTTGATATTGAGACGGGAATCGTTAACTTTAAATAGTAGCCCACATCCTAATTCTACGTGAACGGTATTTTTTGAAAGAAAAGTTATGCCCATACCTGCCATAACTGCTCTTTTAATTGCTTCAGTGTTCCCTAACACAATGGCTTTTGCCGGTTTAATATTTTCTCTTTCTAAAAAAGAATCCACTACCTGTCTGGTGGTGGAGCCAGGTTCTCTTAATATTAACGCCTCATCCATTAATAAGTCTGAGAGTACTGGTGTTCTCTTGAGTAAAGGATGATCCGGTCCGGTCAGTAAGATAATATCATCATCAAGGAGATATTCCTGACAGAGTTCAGGTGAATTAACCGGACCTGCGGCTAATCCGATATCTAATTTTCCTTCCAGTACATCCTGAACCACTTTATTAATATTATCAACCTGTAGACGAACATCAATCTTGGGATTTGACTTGTTGAAACTGGTAAGCCAGTCAGGCAATAAGTAATTGCCTATGGTTGTACTGGCTCCAATTGCGATCGTACCGGATTCAAGGTTATGCAACTCAGCTAAAGCTTTCTCTGCATTTTCCAGTAGCACAAGAGATTTTTCCACATATCCAAATAAACAGCGTCCTGCTTCTGTAAGTATGACTCCACGGCTGTGACGAGAAAAAAGACTTAGCCCAAGTTCTTTTTCTAAAGATGCAATCTGGCGAGAGATGGCAGGTTGACTTGTACAAAGTTTTTCACCTGCACCTGTTAGGCTACCACATTTTGCTACTTCCTGGAATGTTCTTAATTGGGTTAAATCCACTTTCAATCTCTCCCCAAACAAAACATATCAAAACTGTTATAGCTGTTATCCGAAATATGCATTTCAATTATATCATACTATGTATTAATATTTAGTTACCAGTACACCATAAGTTCCATCCGGTATGTAAGGAGAATGAATCATAAATGACTAAACCCATAAATATACGATTGACCAGCTATTCTCCGGGCTCCGGGTGAGCATGTAAAGTAGGTCCGGAGGACCTGCAAGAGATACTGGAAAGCTTACCTGTAATAACAGACAAGCGTCTGTTAAATAGTACCTGTGATGATGCCCTGGTGTACAGCCTAAATGAAAATTTGGCACTGGTACAGAGTTTGGATTTTATCACTCCGGTATTAAATGATCCTTATGCTTTTGGAGCTGTTGCAGCAGCCAATGCTTTAAGCGATATATATGCTATGGGAGCGACACCCTTGATGGCACAAAACATTGTGGGTTTTCCTGTGAAAAGCCTGCCGCTAAATATACTGAAGGAAATTCTTCGGGGTGGAGCTGCAGTTGCAAATGATGCAGGGGTAACTGTTGCAGGAGGCCATTCAGTTGATGATAATACTCCCAAGTATGGAATGGTTGTAACGGGGATGGTAAATCCAGCTCAACTTACCTGCAAAAAAGGAGCACTTCCAGGTGATATACTTTTTCTTACTAAACCATTGGGTTCGGGAATTATTACAACAGCTCTTGACAGGGAGATGGCCGGCAAAGAATTGGAAACCAAGATTTATCAAGTGATGGTCCATCTTAATCAAGGTGCCGCCAGGGCCATGTCAGATGTAGGAGTTAATGCCTGTACTGATATTACCGGCTTTGGTTTACTGGGTCATCTACACGAAATGCTCCTGGCAAGTAATGCAGCAGCTAATATTCAATTGTCAAAGGTGCCGATTTTAGAGGATACGTGGGATTTGGCCCGGGCCGGGGTAGTATCAGTCGGCAGCCATAATAATTATCGCTATTTGATGCCTAAAATTAAGTGGAGTGAGGAAGTAAGTCAGGAAGCCCGGCTTATTCTATGCGATGCTCAAACTTCCGGGGGATTGTTAATTGCAGTATCACCCAATAAGGCTGATCGTTTACATGAGCTATTGGCTAAAGAAGGCTGTTTGGCGAATAATGCCATAGGCAAGGTGGTGGCAGGAACGGTTGGAACTATTGCGGTAACCGGTTAAGGTAACTTATTTACCAATAAGCGGAACCTTAGCTACTTTGAATTTATATTAATTATGCGGGGAGGATATTGTAATGAAAGTTGGTTTAATCAGATGTATGCAAACGGAGGATATGTGTCCCGCTACTACAGATTTCAAAGTTATGAAAGAAAAGAAATGTGCATTTGAAGGAATTATGGAAGAAATCGATGTAATAGGGATAAATACCTGCGGAGGCTGCCCGGGTAAAAAAGCGGTGACAAGAGCTGCCGAAATGGTAAAACGTGGTGCCGATACGATTGTGTTTGCTTCGTGTATTACCAGGGGGAATCCCATAGGTTTTGCTTGTCCTTTTAGCGAAAAAATGATAGAAGCTACGAAGAAAAAATTGGGTGAGAACATTACGATTATTGACTATACGCATTAACCATTGATAATACTAATTTTGTATTTAAATAATTTAAAGGTAGGTGAAAATACCTGGTTGGCGGATAGTTTATTAAATTATTCCTCTCTTTACAGTTAGTAGAGAGAAACAGGTAATATACCTAATACTATCATGCAATAGATTGAACAGGAAAAATTGGAATCAGCGTTAATTGTTGGTGGTGGATTTATCGGGATTGAAATGGCGGAAATGCTGCAAGAGCGTTATATAGACGTGAATTTGGTAGAAGCCGGGCCGCAGGTCATGGCAATGTTGGATCCGGAGATGGCAGCAATAATTCATAATTATTTAAACGAGGTAGATGGTAATATGGGACAAGCCTTTACTGCCAGTCCCATGGAATACTCAGGCACAGTATCCGACATACTTGAACTATCATCCAATCATCCGGGTAATCTGGCACTTCAGGTAGCTACACTCAATGCCCTGGTTAAAGGAGTTGGTCTATTTGACCATACTATCCATTGTCGGGACGCTGACCCGGAATTGTGTGCTCGGGCTATTGCCAGGACTGTTATGGATAAACGTGGTAAGTGCAGAGTTGGTATTATTGGCTACGCAAGTTTTAAATCTACAAAACGTAAATCAATACGTGCAGTCTGCATTAATAGTACGACCGCACGTATTTTTTCCAGTATAGAATCACTGAGCTATTTCAAAATCTGAAGTCTCATCTTTGCTGGTTGAGTTTGTATAGAACATTACCAGTAATACCCAGAAATATGCTGGTATTATATTCTTCTATTTTTCCTCCGTCTACAAACTTAATTAATTGTGGATCCCAAGCGAGATTACCCAAAAAAGATATACCCATATCTTTAGTAATTTTATCCCACTTGCACACACCAAATATATCTAAAGAGCTGCCGCAGTGCGGACAAATAAAACTACTCATGTTTTCAACCAGTCCAATAACAGGTGTTCCAATTTTTTGCGTCATTTTAATTGATTTCTTTACTACCATGGAAGCCAAATCCTGAGGTGATGACACGATTACCACTCCCGTTACCGGCAAACTCTGCAGTACGGTTAGGGGCACGTCACCCGTTCCGGGGGGGAGGTCGACTATTAAATAATCAAGGTCTCTCCAATCGGTTTCATCCCAAAATTGTTTTACCCCTCCGGCCAGTAGTGGTCCTCTCCATATTACTGGATCATCTTCGTTTGATAATAACAAGTTTATTGACATCAATTTAATACCCAAGGTTGTTTCCGGGGGTTGCATACCAAACGGAGTGACTCCCGGATGTCCAGAAATTCCAAAAGATTTGGGGATGCTGGGACCGGTAATATCAGCGTCAAGTATTCCTACCTGGTATCCTTTCTGCTTAAGTGTGATAGCCAGGAGGCTGCTCACGGTAGATTTACCAACTCCCCCTTTACCGCTCATTACGGCAATAACGTTCTTAACATCATTTAATGTACCTGCCAGTGATATCTCCTGACCACGTTCTTGATTATTACATCCACTGCTTTTATGTAGCCCTTTTGTTGGACAATTATCACTCACTTAACACACCTCCATACTATTTTTCGGTTTACTTAAAACTGCGGCACAGAATAGTGATCAATTCTTTAATGCATTCATCCGATTCCAATTGAAACTTATCATCTGTTGCAGTTATGAGATGGAATTCTTTCCGCAGATGAGTTTCGAATATTTTTACACTCAACTGATGTATGGCCGCCCTAACGGATGATATTTGCATCATCACATCGGAACAAGAGCGGCTAGCCTCAACCATACTCTGTAAGCCTCGAACTTGTCCTTCAATTTTTTTTAAACGATTCATCCAATCTTGCTTATCTTCTAATGAGTGCAAATTTACACCCCCAGTTTGTATGGGATTTAAATGAGCATATGACCACTTCTTTATCAGCATACAAATGAAATGAGCATATGTCAACAATTTTTATATGCTTTTCCAGGATCTGTCCGTGAGGATTACTGAATCGGAATCTTCTTGAATATTATCAAATTTGCTTGACAGGATAGGGCTTGGGTAATATTATCATAAATAATGAGCATATGACCATAATAGGTATTAATAACATTAGAAGGAGTAATACTTGGAATGCCTAGAGAAGCAAAGTGCAGAAGAGTAGAATTTATACCTCCGGTTAAAGTTTTTAAGCCGGTAGGTGTTCCGCTATCTAGTTTGGAAGAGGTGGTACTTAAGGTAGAAGAAATTGAAGCAATTCGACTGAAAAGTCACCTTGATTTGGAACAAGAAGAATGTGCTCGGATGATGCAAATTTCCCGACCTACCTTTCAACGCATTCTTAGCGAGGCTTATTCTAAAGTTGCCGATGCTTTATCTAATGGTAAGGGTATTCGTATCGAAGGTGGTAGTTATTGCCTGGGAAATGGATACTGTCGCCGTCGTGACAGCAAATTGAGTCCTATGGAAAACTGCGAATTTTATGATGCGGACTTGGAAGTGAAGCAGCGGCTCAATCAGGATCAAACTTTGCCAAACAATCTGATTGCGGTTGCTTCAGTTGGTACTACACCTGCATCTCTTTTGGAAGAGCGCTTTGGACGCTGTACCCACTTTTTGCTTTGGAATCCTGATAGTGATGAATATAGTTACTTGGAGAAGCAACATAAAAATGAAGCTAAGGGATTGGGAACAGGTAGTGCGCAAGAACTAATAAACTCAAGAGTTTGCATTCTCATTGTCAATTATATCGGTCCCAAAGCATTTATGATCCTACAAAGAGCTAATATTGATGTCTATACCGGAGCGGCTGGGAAAACTGTTGCTGAAGCGATAAAGATGTTTCGTGCTCAACAACTAACTAAATTGGAACAAGACAATAATTAATTGAAAGAAAAGATTCAGAACAATAAATGGAGGATGAGATATATGAAAATAGGTATGCCGAAAAATGGAGAATTGTTAAATCAACATTTTGGTCAGAGTAAACAGTTTCTTATTGCATCAGTGGAAAACGGACAGGTTGTGGAGAAAAAAGAAATTGGCAGTGAAACATTACAACATAATCATGCGGG
>JBDKUD010000425.1:0-1990 GCA_039679805.1 Syntrophomonas sp.
CTTGCCTTCATCTCCGTCTACCACCACGTTCTGTCCATCTTTAATAAGGCGCATGGCCCCGGGTATATTTAAGACTGCCGGTATTCCAAATTCGCGGGCGACAATAGCGCCATGGGATGCAATTCCGCCCCTTTCTAAAACTATGGCCGCAGCTCTTAAAAACAAAGGTGTCCAACCCGGATCAGTGGAAGGGGCAATAAGCACATCTCCCAAATTCAACTTTTTCTCCTGATTGGGATGCTGCAAAAGTTTTGCCGGGCCGCAAGCTCTTCCGGCTGAGACTCCCAGTCCTTCCAGAACCGAGCCTGAACTAGTGGTAACGGCTTCGATAAAATGCGAGGTCTCGTCTATATAGTAGTCGGGGGGTGATAGCTTCTCCATGTTTTCCACCCATTCTTTGCGATCTTCCACCAATGTTTTAAGTCCCCGGCCGCTCCAATCCCCTTTTAAAATGGAGAATAATTCTATCCAGCTACAATGGAATACATCGGCCTTTTCTATCAGGATGTCCCTGTCTTGCAAGCGACTTCCCATCTCCAGGAATACCTTGCGGATTACTTCATAAAACTTGAGTAATTCGAATTTGGCCATTTCTCGCAAGGCTGCACCTTTTACGGACTTTTCCACCAGTTTTGTAATCATGTTATGACGTGAATTGGGTATGCCTTGTTCAACTTTTCGCCAGGCCTCATTAAACTTGGCTTGTTGCTGCTTTTTAAGATCTGCAACACTAGCGGTTGCCATGGTGCTTTTGATGATGTATAAAGGGTAGGAGGGATCTTCTCGCCACCTGGGATTACTTATATCCATTTCATAGACGCCCCGGTTCCCGTACTGGTCCAGGAAATTTCGGAATAATCGTTTGAACGTCGATTCCTCTGGAAGTTCCTTTTCCCATGCGTAGGGATTGAAATCGCCTCTGCCTAAATAGGCTCGGACGTCATTATCGCCCCTGGCTATTTCAGCCAGTTCTATTAGACGGTAACCCTGCTCGGCGCTGGTTACTTCCCCCTGGCCGATCATTAAGGCATTGGCTATAGCATTTCCTTGGGGTGAGAAATATTTTTCCAAGGTTTTTACTAAACGAACCCCACTAATACCACCCGACATGTTGCATGCGGTGAAAACTGGTAAATACTCGTGCCATGCGGCTCTAATTACGACCGTAGTGTTGATTAAATCGTTATCGGAAAGGTTGCGTAAATCCTGCTTAGTGAAAGCGTCTGTGAACTTATTTACGTGTTCGAAAGCCGCTAGTGGGTTCTTGCTGTATTTCGTTAAAAAACGAAATACTCCTATACCTCGCCCTATTCTTTTCAATCCTTTAATGCCACGGTAAGGTTTATCTTCGTTAATTTTGATTTCCGGCTCGTGTCCTCCTAATACCTCAATTGACCGACCGGGCTTTGACCCAAAGGCATCAAAAGATATCCATTGGTGCATCGAAGAGTTCCAATAAAACCGACCTTGGAACCGTTTAGTGTACTGCAAACCCGGGGGCATTTGAAAACCAACGAAACTAACGAACCCCAAAGGGCCTATATCCATCCAGGTTTGTTGGGTCAGATTCCAGCTAAGGATAGGCAGAACCATAGGAACTGCCTCTTTTAAATTGGTATTGGACCAGATATCAGGCTGGTCTTTAAGTTCTGGAAAGGTATAGCGCGGTTTGGCGGTTACCGGGCGCGCTTGGACCAGAACAAAGTCCTGACCGTCAAACACCCATTCAATATCCTGGTGTTGATCCTCGTTACTCATGGCATCGTAGACCCTCCGGATAACCAATCCCAGCCGTTTAATATTTTCATTGCTTAACACTCGTTGCGCAGAGGAGCCTGGGGAAGCGATCAATTCTGTTCCACCATCGGGGCGGGCCGTGGTTCGGCTTTCTTTCCGGCCTATTCTACGCTCGATTATTTCCAGTCTGGCATCCAGGCAGTATTCGTCCGGCTCGACGGCACCGCTGACCACGCTTTCTCCCAGACCGAAA
>JBDKUD010000430.1:0-3289 GCA_039679805.1 Syntrophomonas sp.
CAATGGTAGATTTAGGAGATACCGTTTGGTAGCTCCAAGATGGACCAATATTTTTATACGAAGCTCATCCATTGGATGAACCATATAAAGATATTGGCCTTTTTTTATGGAAAGGGGGCTTGCATAATACTCCTCTATCGTAAGTAAAAATACCCGAAAGAAAATATTTTAGAAAGGTGGAATCTATAATGGGTAAATTAGATGGCAAAGTAGTAGTAGTGACCGGTTCAGTTTCAGCAATTCCTGGTTTTGACTCTATCGGGTCAGCAACAGTTCGTGAAGCATTAGCTGAAGGAGCAAGAGGGGTAGTTGTTTCTGACATTAATGACAAATTAGGTGAAGATTTTGTTAAGGAATTAAATGATAAATATGGTGAAGGACACGCAATTTTTGTTCACACTGATGTATCTCAACCTAAAGATGTTGAAAAATTATTTGAAATTACAGAAAAGGTTTATGGAGTTGTAGATGCAATAATGGCTAATGCTGGTGTGGTAACTGCGGAAGATTTCGATAAAGACCCGGACGAAGTTTTAAAATCTCGTAAATTTATTCAAGGTATTAATGAAGATGGAGTATTCTATACCGCACTATATGGTTCTCGTTTAATGATCAAACATGGAACAAAAGGTTCAATCGTGATGGTTTCCAGTATTCATGGTGTTGCTGGTCGTCCTAAAGTTGTAAATCAAGAAACAGGTGAAGTCTTAATTGAACGTTTCAATTTACTTCAATATACAATGGGTAAACATGGTGTAGTTGGTTTATCAAAAGCATTAGCCTTGCAATTGGCAGATTATGGTATTCGTGTTAATACTGTAAATCCAGGTTATATTATGACACCATTATTCCAAGCAGCTGTAGCTGCCGATAAAAATGATTTGGCAGCAGAAAAATCATTGGCAACAGAAGCATTTGACTTTGCTCAATTAGCAGCGTTACACCCATTAAATAATGACCCTATAAAAGATAAAGAAATCGTTCCTCGTGGTAAACATGGTGGTCGCATGGGAGTTCCTGATGAAATTGCTAAGCCTGCAGTATTCTTAATGTCAGATGAAGCATCCTTTGTGACAGGTCAAAAATTAGTAATTGATGGGGGTTATACTGCAAGCTAAAAAATGGCTTGTTACCCCCTGGGAAGATTAGTACATTTGTCATAGTAATCACTCATATATAAAGCAGGAAGTCTTTCTGAAAAGAAAGGCTTCCTGCTTTAAGGCCTGTCTGAATGTCTGCCACTTACCCTACCATATTAGTCCTCAATTAAAAACAATTCTTCTACACTTACTCCCAGTAGTCGTGATATCTTCATTCCAAGCTCCAACGTTGGGTTATATTTATTATTTTCAATGGCATTAATAGTCTGCCTCGTAACACCCAACTTAATAGCTAAATCTTCCTGCCTGTATCCCAGGTCTTTTCTCAGCTCTCTAATCCTATTCTTCATTTTTACCTGCCATCCTGTACTTAAAAATTAATTGACATGTGTAGAAGACAATGTTTTGAGTGACTAATAATATAAATGGCCACCCTAACTGAGAAGTTTTGATACCGTCATATACTGCCCACACGATTAAGCATGTGACAGTAAATACCCATGCAATTCTAAGACTCTTTAACGTGATATATATTTCCATTTCATCCATCTTTCTCAGGATAATCACCCCCCTGATGTAAACATCTTTTTACATTTCAATCGTATCTAGGCTTAGAGTAAATGTCAAGATGTTTTTACATTCATTTTGAAGAGCAGAAGATAATCATACTTTTTATAAACATTACTTGGTGAGATACTGAAAGACAGAACAAACAGCCTTTGATAAACTAATATGGAGAATCAATTTTTCACATATTAGAGTATAGGAGTGAAAAGAACGACGAAAAATATTTATTTCTATCAAACCAACATTGGAAAAATAGGCATTGCGGAAAGTGCAAATACTATTACGAATGTATATTTTCAAGGAGAAGCCATCCCTGAGGATGTTATCGTAAATGAAACAGATATAATAAAAGAGGCTGGCAAACAATTACAGAGCTATCTTTCAGGAAAACAAAAGATTTTTACGCTTCCCCTTGCTCCTGCAGGTACAGCATTTATGCTGAGTGTTTGGGAAAGCCTGCAGGTTATTCCGTATGGCGAAACAAGGAGTTATAAACAAATAGCACAAAGCATTGGCAATCCCAAAGCTTTCAGAGCGGTAGGGCTGGCCAACAACAGAAATCCGATTCCAATTTTTATCCCCTGTCATCGGGTAATAGGTGCTAACGGTAAGCTAGTTGGTTTCCGAAGCGGACTGGAAATGAAAGAACATCTTTTAGAATTAGAAAAGCAGTATAGATAATTATCTTGTATATGGAGGAAACATTGAATGTTATATATAGGTTGTCATTTATCAGCATCTAAAGGCTACAATCATATGGGAAAAGAAGCTTTAAGCATAGGAGCGAATACATTTCAGTTCTTCACCCGCAATCCGCGGGGAAGCAAAGCCAAGCAGACAGATGAAAAAGATGTGGCTGCGTTCATGGCTTTGGAAAATGAACATCAGTTTGCTCCGATTTTGGGCCATGCACCTTATACGCTTAATGCGTGCTCAGCTGACCCCCATCTTAGAGAATTTGCACAGATGGTGATGAAAGATGACCTGGCGAATATGGAGTATTTACCAAATAATCTGTACAATTTTCACCCCGGCAGTCATGTTGGTCAGGGGGTAGAAACAGGCATAAACTTTATTGTCCAGCTTCTGAATGAAGTATTGCGCCCGGAGCAGACGACACTGGTCCTATTGGAAGCTATGTCTGGCAAAGGCAGTGAGGTAGGCAGCAGCTTTGAAGAACTCAATCTTATTTTAAGCAGGGTGGAGTTGGCCGGGAAGATGGGGGTTTGCTTGGATACCTGCCATGTTTATTCGGCCGGTTATGATATTGTAAACAACTTGGATGGGGTCTTGGAGCAATTTGATAAAATTATAGGCCTGGAAAAGCTGAAAGCTATTCATATAAATGATAGTTTAACCCCTTATGCCAGCCATAAGGATCGCCACGCCTGTATTGGGCAAGGAAGTATCGGCTTAGAAGCAATTGTTAATATTATTAATCACCCCCAGCTGCGACATTTGCCGTTTTATTTAGAAACCCCCAATGATGTCAGCGGTTACGGTAAAGAAATAAAGCTATTAAGAGAAGCATACCGCGAATAAGTTGACTTTTGGAGTTGGAGAAGCAATATGGAAATATTTCAATATGGGCAGGTTGAACTGGATTATCTGAAAAAGAAGGA
>JBDKUD010000400.1:0-21372 GCA_039679805.1 Syntrophomonas sp.
GTTTTAAGAGGGAACAAGGTTACTCTATGGCAGCATGTTTGCCGGCAACATAACCGGTGGAAAATGATGCCTGCAGGTTATACCCTCCGGTATAGCCGTCAACATCAAGTATTTCCCCAGCAAAATAAAGTCCCTGCACCAACTTGGATTCCATGGTGCCGGGATTTACCTGATTCACATCAACACCCCCGGCAGTAACTATGGCCTCTTCAATGGGCCTGGTGCCGCTTACGGTTACCGTAAAGTTCTTTAATAAATGAACCAGCGTTTTTCTTTCTGCACGGCTTATGATATTACATTCATGCTGCGGATTAATGCCACTTAATTTTATAATGACGGGAATAAGCTTGCGAGGAAGCAAATCATCCAAAGAATTTCCAAACTGTCGGCGGGAATATTTAGACAAATCCCGTTGTAAGCGTTCATCTAACTTTTCTTCATCCAAAGCGGGCTTAAGGTCAATGACTACGGTCACCGTTCCTCCCTTTTTATAAATATAGGAAGCTATATCCCGGCTCATGGTGAGGATAATTGGGCCAGACAATCCAAAATGGGTGAAAAGCATTTCCCCAAATTCCTCATTAATCTTTTTGCCTCCATTTTTAAAAGCAACCGCCCGGACATTTTTAAGCGTAAGGCCCTGCAGTTCGAGAACCCAATCTTCCTTAGTTATTAACGGAACTAAACCTGGCCTGGGTTCTATAATTTTGTGCCCTGCCTGAGAAGCCCATTTATATCCATCCCCGGTAGAACCAGTAGCTGGATATGACTTGCCACCGGTTGCAATTATCACTGCGTCGGCATCAATCCGCCCATCCATTGTTTTTACACCAGTAACCTTACCCGCTGAAAACAATATATCTTTAACCGTACATGCAGTTATTATTTTAACTCCTGAATCAATGGCATTATCTTTTAAGACCTTAACCACATCCAGGGCCCGGTCCGAACATGGAAAAACTCGGTTACCTCTTTCCACCTTGGTTTCCAACCCCCGACTGGCAAAGAACTTTATTAAATCCCGATTATCAAATTCATGGAAAGCACTGTAGAGAAAACGAGCCTGTCCTGGAAACCCTTCTGGTAAGTATTCCGGTTCTACGGCTGACGTGATGTTGCATCTTCCCTTACCGGTTATGGCCAATTTTCGGCCTACCTTTTCCTTCTTCTCCAGCAAGGTTACTTTGGCCCCATTTTGTGCTGCTACAGCGGCCGCCATCATACCCGCCGGGCCACCGCCAATTACCACAATACTTTTCAAAAAACAACCTCCTCAATTTAATGCCATGGGATAATTTATCTATTCTGCCGCAAAATCTTCTTAGTATAGGTTTTGTTATGGAATTAATTGTTTATGCATAACAAATAATGTACAATTTAGTTTATACCAATTATATGTGAAGTGGAGGGTTTTTTACATTGGATAAAGCGACTAAACAGGGAGTACCGAAGTCACTTTTTGTTTTGATTATAGTGATTCTGGCAGGAATGTTCTACTATGCAGCCTATGTTGACAAATCTGCTCCCGAGAAAGTTGTACAAGACTTTTACCAAGCTTATTTTGACCGTGATTTTGAGACTGTCGCCAGCAACCTAAGTGTCTTTTGGGCGGCCCAGTTAATGCCCCAGTATAGTACTTTGACGCCGGCCCAACTGCTGGAAAAAAGAGATGAGGTAGAAAAAGATATAGCTACTACAATAAGCGCTATGGAAGAAAATAATAAAATCCCCAAAAATCTTAGCATTGAAATTATGAAGGATTATACTAAATTAGGTAAAAATAGTGCAATCGTAGCTTATAGCTTTAAACAGGATGGAAAGTCGGCAGGTATGGAAGCAGCAATTCTTATCAAAGAAAAAGGTCAACTGCGGATTTTTAATTTATCGCCTATAAATGAGCAAAATTTGCAACAGATAAAAACCCTGGATATAAAGACCCTGGATAAGAATTTTGCCCAGTTAACAGGAAGTAAAAGCGATAGTACAAAGTAGCAAGCTAAAAAGTCAGGGTTAAGCCCTGACTTTTTTTATACCTAATTTAGTTATCAATCAGCTGAGTTAAATACTTTAGAGGCTGCTGGAACTTTAACATGATCATCTAATCTGCATCCACTGGCTATAACCGCTCCTGTCTTGATTTCCGCCGAACAGCCTATGTGGCAGTTAGATCCTATGATGCATTCACGCAAGATAGCATTCTCTCTTATTATATTCTCATTCCATATTACTGAATCGGCAATAACAGCCCCGTTTCCAATCATGCAGCCCGGTCCAATTACACAGTTGCCTTCAAACCTAACATTATCTCCTATTGATACCCCTTCACCCAACAGTACCCTGCCATTGTCAGTTGTGACCAGCTTGCCTTTAGGTGACACATTTACTTTTCCTTCTAAAATATCAGCATGGGACTGGTGGTAAGTATCAGTGCTTCCTACATCACACCAATAATTATTATCAATATTTATTCCATAAAAAGGTGCGCCGATTTTAACCAGATGCGGAAATACCTGCTTACCGAAATCGTAAAACTCCTGCTCCGGGATATGCTTGAAAATTTCCGGTTCAAAAACATAAATCCCGGTATTGGCCTTGTTACTTAATGCTTCTTCTTGGTTGGGTTTTTCCTGAAAACTTTGTATACGTCCATATTCATCAGTTATTACCACGCCAAATTGTTCTACTTCCTCTACTTCTTTTAACGCTATGGTAGCCAGGGCACCTCTTTTTTTGTGTTCATCCACCAGTCGGGTAAGATTTACATCGGTAAGAGCATCACCGCTTACAATAACAAAAGTATCATCCAAAAACCAGGCACATTTCTTTACACCGCCGGCAGTACCCATTAACTCCTCTTCCCGTGAATAGAGCATATTAGCTCCATACTTGCCGCCGTCAAGAAAATAATTATATATATTATCTGCATGGTAATACAGGTTGGAAATTATATTATTAAAACCATGCCGGGTCAGCAGGGCCACTATATGCTCCATTAAAGGCCGGTTGGCCATTGGAACCATCGGTTTAGGTATTTCAGCTGTAAGCGGCATTAGTCTGTTTCCTACCCCAGCAGCCATAATCATTGCCTTAATGATGTACACCTCCCTTGATAATAGAACTTAATTCAACACAGGCGGCTAACACCGCACACAGATTTAGGATATTTAACACAGAATTTTAATAATGATTATAAGCTATTGTATTTCCACGACCAATTTCATCTTATATAAATAGTTATTAATAAAATTTCAGCTTAGTAAATCATATCATAAAATCTGGAATTTAGTTAACTAGAGTTGAAAGTAACAGCCCACACTAAGTGTGGGCTGAATACAATATTACACTTTAATTTTTATACATGCGAATAAACTACAAAATCCTGTATATTCCTATACCTGGAGGACACAACCCAATGATAATGAGTGTTACTCGGTATTTACACAATTAATAATCTGTGTCCTTCATAATTAAATCTGTGTTAATCTGTGTTGAATACCCTCTAGTCCTTTAGCAGTTTTTTCATTAACAAATAATTGATACTGTCGACAACGGCTTGCCAGGAAGCTTCAATAATATTTTCCGAAACCCCAACCGTGCTCCATTTTTCCGATTGGTCAGCGGATTCGATAAGAACCCGAACCTTGGCAGCGGTACCGGCATTTTCGTTTAATACCCGGACCTTGTAATCAGCCAGGTGCATTTCACTGATACATGGGTAGACCTCAGTCAAAGCTTTCCGCAGTGAATTATCAAGAGCATTAACCGGGCCGTCACCTTCGGCGGCAGTATGAATTGTTTCGCCGTTTACGGTAAGCTTAACCATAGCTTCGGAAATAATGGCATCTTCCTCATTCTTCTCTAATATTATTTTTAGATTTTTGAGCTGGAAGAAATCTTCATAGTGGCCAAATGCCTTGCGTAAAAATAACTCTAAAGAGGCATCGGCACCTTCAAATTGGAATCCTTCATTTTCCATCTCTTTTATCTGTTTAATGACTTCTCTGGTCTTATCATCGTAACTATTAATATCCAGATTCAGTTCCTTAGCCTTATAAAGAAGATTGGAAAGTCCGGATAATTCCGAAACCAGAACTCGGCGATGATTGCCTACCTCTTCGGGATTAATATGTTCATAGGTAAGCGAATCTTTGAGTAAAGCGCTTACATGGATACCTCCCTTGTGAGCAAACGCACCTGATCCTACAAATGGTTGATTATTATAATGGGGCATATTGGAGATCTCGCTGATATAATGTGAAGTTTCCGTCAAGTGTTTAATGCTGCCGGCAGGTAAACATTTTTTGCCCATTTTAAATTCCAGATTAGGAATCAGGGTGCAAAGGTCAGCATTGCCGCAGCGTTCCCCATACCCATTCATTGTGCCTTGCAGCTGCAGACACCCTTTCCTTACCGCTACCATAGAATTTGTTACTGCACAACCGGCATCATTATGAACATGAATTCCTAGAGATGCATTTATTTTATCCTGGACACCGCTTATTATTTCTTCAATTTCCCATGGCATGGTACCGCCGTTGGTATCACATAACACTAGCCAATCAGCACCGGCATCAACCGCTGCCTGCAATACTTTCAGAGCATAATCGCGGTTGTTCTTAAAGCCATCAAAGAAATGCTCGGCATCAAATATAACTTCCATGCCCTTGCTTTTCAGGTAATCTACTGTATCCCTAACCATATTCAAATTTTCATCCAAACTGGTCTCCAAAGCCCGTAAAACATGGAAATCCCAGCTCTTGCCGAAAATGGTAGCAGTACCAACCCCTGATTCCAGAAGTGCTTTGATATTACTGTCCTGTTGTATGGTTACTCCTGGTTTCCGGGTGGAACTAAATGCAGTAATACGTGCATTCTTTAGGCCTATTTCTTTAATATGCCGGAAGAATTCAATATCCTTGGGATTACTGCCGGGCCATCCTCCCTCTATGTAGGAGACACCCAGCAGATCAAGCTTTTTAGCAATTTTAAGTTTATCATCCAGGGAGAATGATAAACCTTCACCCTGTGAGCCGTCTCTCAGGGTAGTATCATAGATGAATACATCTAGTTGTTTATTCCCAATGTTTTTCCTCCCTATTTATCCTTTGTTTTTGATTTTTTGAGCAACCAGGTCACCCATCTCAACCGTGTTTACGAGTTTCATGCCCGTTTCCATCAGGTCAGGGGTTCTGTAACCTTCGCTAAGAATACTTTTTACAGCATTTTCAATAACGACGGCCTCTTCTTCCAGATCAAACGAATACCTGAGCATCATAGCCGCCGACAAAATAGTTGCCAGGGGATTGGCCTTCTTTTGCCCGGCTATATCAGGAGCACTCCCGTGTGAAGGTTCATAAAGGGCTACCTCTCCGCCTATGGAGGCACTGGGCAGCATCCCAATGGAACCGGTAAGCATGGAAGCTTCATCAGTTAAAATATCGCCAAACATATTTTCCGTTACAATTACATCAAATTGACGGGGATTCCTTATTAATTGCATGGAGCAGTTATCAACATACATTTGATCTATCTCTACATCCGGATAGTCTTTGGCTATTTCCGTAAATGTCTCCCGCCACAGGCGTGAGGACTCCAAGACATTGGCCTTATCAACCGAGCATACTTTTTTCCTGCGCTTGCGGGCAGTTTCAAATGCAAAGCGGACGATTCTTTCTATCTCATAGGTGGAATAAGTCAGAACATCAGTAGCCTTTTGCCCGCCGTCAGCAGTTTTTTCCCGGCTCTTCTCTCCAAAATAAAGGCCGCCGGTAAGTTCCCTAATTACAATAAGGTCAACACCTTCAAGGACTTCCTGCTTAATAGTGGAAGCATACATCAGTTCCGGGAACAACATACAGGGACGTAAATTGGCATACAATGCTAATTCTTTCCGCAGGGGTAATAATGCTCCGATTTCCGGACGCAGGTGAATCGGCAGTTTATCATATTTAGGTCCGCCAATAGCTCCCAAAAGTACCGCATCAGATTTCTGGCATAATTCCAGAGTTTCATCAGGGAGGGGGTGCCCAACTGCATCATATGCTGCTCCTCCGATCAATGCTTCCGTAAACTGAAATTCATGGCCAAATCTATCACCAATAGCCTTAAGTGCCTTTATAGCTTCAGGAACAATCTCGATACCTATTCCATCACCAGGTAATACGGCAATTTTATACATATACTCCATCCTCCGTTTATTTGCTTTTTTCTTTTACATAATTTATAAGCCCGCCCTTATCCATTATGGCCTGCATAAATTCCGGGAACGGAGTAGCCTGGTATTCAGCTCCCGTCCTCAGATTTTTAATTTTGCCGGTTTCCAATTCTGCTTCAACCTGGTCACCTTCATTAATAGCATCTACAGCTTCAGCACATTCCAGTATCGGCAAACCTATATTAATAGAATTGCGGTAGAAGATTCGTGCAAATGATTTGGCTATTACACAAGATACCCCGGCTGCCTTGATAGCAATAGGAGCATGTTCCCTTGAACTGCCGCAGCCAAAGTTTTTGTCAGCCACTATGATATCTCCTGTTTTTACCTTGTTCGGGAAAGCAGCATCAGCATCTTCCATACAATGTTTGGCCAATTCAGCCGGATCGGAAGTATTTAAATAACGGGCCGGAATTATGGCATCGGTGTCTACGTCAGAACCGAACTTATAAACTTGACCGGTAAATTTCATTTTCTCACATCCTAATTTAGATTTCCCATGGCGGAGTAATTTTACCCTTAATTGCGCTGGCAGCAGCTACTGCCGGGCTGGCCAGATAAACTTCGCTCTCCGGATGACCCATTCTACCCACAAAATTGCGATTAGTAGTGGCCAGAGCTCTTTCGCCCTTGGCAAGTATTCCCATATGGCCACCCAGGCAGGGTCCACAGGTGGGAGTGCTTACGATAGCTCCCGCCGCAATAAATGTTTCAATATAACCTCTATGCATGGCTTCCAAATATATTTGCTGGGTACCTGGTATAACTATAACCCTTAATTCAGGATTTACTTTTTTACCCTTCATAAGAGTTGCAGCTATTTCCAGGTCCTCGATTCTTCCGTTTGTACAAGAGCCTATTACAACCTGATCCAGGCTGACATCCGTTGCCTCACTTACTGGCCGCGCGTTTTCCGGTAAGTGTGGAAAAGCAACTACCGGCTCTAATTTAGATACATCATATTCTCTCACTTCAGCATAAGCTGCGTCTTTATCTGATTGATAAATTTTAAAATCCCTGCGAGCTCTTTTTTCTACATAAGCTAAGGTCTTATCATCAGGAGCAATTATTCCATTTTTACCGCCTGCTTCGATGGCCATATTAGCCATGGTGAAACGGTTATCCATGGAAAGCTCACTAATTACTTCACCGGTAAACTCCATGGACATATAACGCGCTCCATCTACACCCGTATCCCCAATGGTATGAAGAATCAAATCTTTTCCTCCTACCCATTTGGGAAGTTTTCCGTAATAAACGAATTTAATAGTCTCCGGTACTTTAAACCAGGCTTCCCCGGTGGCCATACCGGCAGCCATATCGGTTGAACCTACTCCGGTGGCAAAAGCCCCCAGGGCACCATAGGTACAGGTATGTGAATCAGCGCCTATAATAAGGTCTCCTGGGAGAACCAAGCCCTGTTCAGGCAGAAGACAGTGTTCAATTCCCATAGTGCCTATTTCAAAATAATTTTTTATTCCCAATTTACGGGCAAATGTCCGAACTTCCTTGCATTGTTCCGCAGATTTTATGTCTTTATTGGGTGCAAAATGATCCGGTACCAGAACAACTTTATCTTGATCAAAGACTTTATTAATACCTAACTTGTCAAATTCTGTTATTGCTACCGGTGTGGTAACATCATTACCCAGCACTATATCCAAACTACAGTTAATGAGTTCACCGGGCTCTATATAATCCCGGCCGGCATGAGCTGCCAGAATTTTCTGGGTTATGGTCATTCCTGCCATAATATTTCTCCTCCTGAATTAAAATTAAAAACGTGGACAGCTGCTGCCACCTTCTTTTGTTATTCTCCATTATCAGCATCAGCATGCTGTTGGTCAAAATAATATTTGTTTATGGCATTTATATAGGATTTCACACTGGCTTCAATTATGTCAGTACTCAATCCCCGCCCATTATATACTTTTCCGTTAATGTCAATTCGTGAAATAACTTCACCCAACGCATCTTTGCCGCCGCTGACCGCATTCAGCTTATAATCAACTAGTTTACCGTAAACATCGGTAATTTTATCAATGGCATGGAATGCGGCATCCACTGGTCCATCACCGGTTGCTGCTGCTTCAAAAACCACATTTTCTATACCCAGCTTAACTGTAGCAGTCGGAATAATTGTGGTGCCACTGGAAATATGCAAATAATTAAGGCTGAACCGCTCTGGAATTTTCCAAACCTTATCCTTTACCAGAGCTTCAAGATCATCATTGGTTACTTCTTTTTTCTTATCAGCTATTTCTTTAAAGCCCATAAAAGCTTTATCCAATTCTTCATCTTTTAAAATATATCCTAGTTCCTGCATCCGGTCTTTAAATGCATGCCTGCCCGAATGTTTTCCCAATACCAGATTACTGCGATTTACTCCGACCAGCTGCGGGCTCATTATTTCATAAGTAGTACGTTCCTTTAACACACCATCCTGATGAATACCTGACTCATGAGCAAAGGCATTTTGGCCTACGATAGCCTTGTTCGGTTGTATAACCATACCGGACAAACTACTTACTAACCTGCTGGTACGGTAGATTTCATTGTATTTTATATTTACTTCTTTATCAAAATAAGCCTTTTTAGTATATAGAGCCATTATGATTTCTTCCAGAGAAGCATTTCCTGCCCTTTCACCTATTCCGTTCACAGCACACTCAACTTGTCGGGCACCGCCCATTACTCCAGCCAAGGAATTGGCTACCGCCATGCCCAGGTCATCATGACAATGTACACTTATTATGGCTTTATGAGCATTAGGAACCCGCTGTATAATTGTACTTATAAACTGAGTCATCTCCTCCGGAACGGAATAACCTACTGTATCCGGAAGATTGACTACTTTAGCACCGGCATCAATTACTTTTTCCACTACCAGGGCCAGATAATCCATGTCAGTACGGGAAGCGTCCTCGGCAGAAAACTCAACATCCGAGCATAATGTACTCGCAAATTTAACTGCTTCAACCGCCTGTTCCAACGCTTGCTCCCGTGTCATTTGCAGTTTATATTTAAGGTGTATATCCGAAGTAGCCAAAAAGGTGTGAATTCGCGGGGATTCTGCCAGTTTAATAGCTTCCCAGGATTTCTCAATATCTTTTTTAATAGCCCGGGTCAAGGCGGCAATAACCGGCCCTTTTACCTTTTTAGCAATAGTACTGACTGCATTAAAATCGCCGGGAGATGATACCGGAAAACCAGCTTCAATGACGTCCACCCCCAGGCGGGCAAGCTGCAGAGCAATTTCCAACTTTTCTTCGGCGTTTAAGCTAACCCCCGGGGATTGCTCGCCATCCCTCAGGGTAGTATCAAACAAATAAATTCTGTCCGCCATAAGCATCCTCCCACATTTTAATTTTGAATTTTGAATGGTGAATTATGAATTATAATGTCAGGATTGGGGTAAAACCCCAATCCTATCAAAATTCAAAATTAATAATTCATAATTGACATGTTAATGTCCTATTTGTCTTTCAGCCAAATCATCATGGACCGAAGTTTTGCTCCTACGGTCTCAATTAAATGTTCCGCGTTGTTCCTTCTCAATGCGTTGAAACGGGGACGTCCAACCTGGTTTTCCAGCAGCCATTCTTTGGCAAATTTTCCGCTCTGAATATCTGCCAGTGCATCTTCCATAGCATATCTGGCTTCATCACCAATAATATCCGGACCCTTGGTGTAATCGCCCCATTCGGCAGTGTCGCTGATGGAATAACGCATCTTAGCCATTCCGCCTTCATTCATAAGGTCAACGATCAATTTTAATTCGTGGAAACATTCAAAATAGGCAATTTCCGGCTGGTATCCGGCTGCAACCAAAGTTTCAAACCCGGTTTTTACCAGCTGGGTAACTCCGCCGCACAGTACACATTGTTCGCCAAACAGATCGGTTTCGGTTTCTTCTTTGAAGGTGGTTTCGATAACTCCGGCTCTAGTGGCACCAATTCCACAAGCATAGGCCAATGCCAGCTCCTTAGCCTTACCGCTGTAATCCTGTTCCATAGCTATGATGGCAGGAACTCCCGCACCTTGTTCATACGTACGTCTTACCATATGTCCGGGGCCCTTGGGAGCTACCATATATACATCTACAAAAGCCGGAGGTACTATTTGTCCGAAATGTATGTTAAATCCATGGGAGAAACCCAGTGCATCGCCTTCTTTTAAGTAGGGTTTAATTTCTTCTTTATATACTTTGGCCTGCAGTTCATCGGGAACCAATATGTGAATAATATCAGCCGCTTGAGCTGCCTCAGCCGTAGTCATAACCTTAATTCCGGCTGCGGTTACTTTGTCCCATTCCTTTTGGGTAGCATCATCAAACGGTTTTCTTAAGCCTACTACCACATTCATTCCACTGTCGTGAAGGTTCTGAGCCTGGGCATGACCCTGGGAACCAAATCCTATTACCGCTATGGTTTTCCCCTTCAAAAAGTCCAGGTTTGCATCTGCATCATAGTACATTTTTGCCATTATATCTTCCTCCTTATATTACAGCGTCTTAAGACGCAGTTTAACATAATTTAATTTACTGTTTACTTCCTCGTACCAAAGCAATTTTACCAGTACGTACCAGTTCCAGAATTCCAAAAGGTTTAAGGGAATCTTCAATCGCATCTATTTTACCGCTATCCCCGGTAGCCTCAATAATAAGAGAATTTCTGCCAATATCTACAATACGGGCCCGGAAAATATCCACTATCTGAACTATCTCCGCCCGGTTGTTATTATCAGCCTTTACTTTTACCAGGACCAATTCCCGGTCAACCGATCTTTCCTCGGTAATGTCTATTATCTTAATAACTTCGACTAACTTGTAGAGCTGTTTGGTAACTTGTTCCAGTATTTGGTCGTCGCCCTCAACAACTATCGTCATTCGAGATGTAGCAGGGGTTTCCGTAGTTCCTACGGTTAGGCTTTCAATATTGTAGCCCCTTCTTCTAAAAAGTGTAGCCACTCTGGTCAGAACACCAGGTTTATTTTCCACAGTAACCGCTAAGGTATGTTTTTTCATAATTATTCACCCCCCAGCATATTCGAGATAGCCTCACCCGGTGGAACCATAGGATAAACATCTGCTTCCCTCTCCACCCAGAAGTCCAGGATAACTGGGCCGTTAATCTGCATAGCTTCCAGTAAAACCCTTTTTATATCCCCCGGTTCAGTTACTCTAATACCAACCGCCCCATAGGCTTCGGCCAATTTTACAAAATCAGGCTGGTGGGTCATATCCGTGTAAGAATATCGTCCTCCATAGAAAAGACCCTGCCATTGTCTAACCATACCCAAATAATGGTTATTCAAAATACATATAATTATGGGCAAATTGTGTTCAACGGCTGTGCCCAATTCCTGGATATTCATTTGAATACTGCCGTCACCAGCAATATCTATGACCTTCTTGCCAGGGAATGCAACGGCTGCACCTATTGCAGCTGGTAATCCCCAACCCATAGTTCCCAGTCCTCCTGAGGTCAGAAAGGTGCGCGGATGCTTATAATTCATGTACTGGGCCGCCCACATCTGATTTTGGCCAACTTCGGTAGTTATAATCGTTTCACCATTAGTTATTAGGTTTAATTCCTCCAGAACCTGTTGGGGCATAATTCCCCGTTCACAAGGTTCACCGTAACGCAACGGGCTCTCCTGCTTCCACCGATCTATAGTTTTATTCCATTCGCTTAATTCATTAACTGGCTGCACGCGCTGCAGTATAGCTTGAAGAACTTCCTTAACTTCACCAACTATGGGTACATCTACAGTTACATTTTTGCCGATCTCGGCAGCGTCTATGTCAATGTGAATTACTTTGGCATGAGGAGCAAATTGTTCTATTTTTCCGGTTACCCGATCGTCAAACCTGGCCCCCACAGCAATTAATAGATCACATTCACCAACTGCATAATTAGCATAACGGGTACCGTGCATCCCCAGCATGCCAAGTGATAAATAACTGTTACCAGGGAAACAACCCATCGCCATCAAGGTAGTGGTTACTGGAATTTTCAGTTTTTCCGCCAATTCTCTTAGCTCTGCGGAGGCATTAGAGGCAATAACTCCCCCTCCGGCATAAATTAACGGTTGTTTGGCTTTCTGAATCATTTCTGCAGCGGTTATAACCTGCCCGGCATTAAAACCTTTCAGCACCCGGTAACCTCTAATATTAATATCCTGGGCGGTTTCATCAAATTCTATAGTCTGAGCCATTAGATCCTTAGGTAAATCAACTACTACCGGCCCGGGACGGTTGGTCCTGGCAATATGAAAAGCCTCTTTAATAATCCTTGCCACATCCTCGGTTCTTTCCACCAGATAGTTATGTTTGGTTATCGGCAGAGTTATACCGGTAATATCTGCTTCTTGAAAACCGTCTCTCCCAATAAGTGGCGTAACCACCTGACCAGTAAGCGCTACCATGGGGACTGAATCCATATAAGCAGTTGCTATACCTGTTACCAGGTTGGTAGCTCCCGGCCCGGAGGTTGCCAGGCAAACACCCACTTTGCCTGTAGCCCGTGCATAACCATCAGCTGCGTGCGCTGCTCCCTGCTCGTGACGAGTAAGGATATGTCTTATATCTGAATTATAGAGTGCATCATAGATGGGAAGGACAGTTCCTCCTGGATACCCAAATATAGTATCAACCCCTTCTTCCTTAAGACATCGCAGTAAAATCTCAGCTCCTTTTAGTTTCATTATGATCCCCTCCATAATAATAAAAGTATAGCGGGCTTTGGATGGCCCGCTACTTGTTCTTCCTTAAACTTGCAGAAGAGTTATTTTTCAAAAACTGCTCCGCTGCTGGCTGATTGTACCATCCTCGCGTATCGTTTCATATATCCAGTTGTAATTTTTAGATCAGGCACTTTCCATTGCGCCTTTCTCTCCTTTAGGGTTAGCTCATCAACCAAGACTTCTAGTCGATGACCAGGTATATCAATGCGTATTAGGTCGCCCTCAGCGACCAGACCTATTATCCCTCCCGAAGCTGCTTCAGGAGATACGTGCCCTATGGAAGCTCCCCGGGTAGCTCCTGAAAAACGTCCATCGGTTATTAGCGCTACTTCCTTATCAAGGCCCATTCCAGCTATAGCTGAGGTAGGAGTAAGCATTTCCCTCATTCCCGGGCCGCCTCGAGGTCCTTCGTAACGAATTACTATTACGTCACCAGCTTTAATTTGCTTGTTAAGTATCGCAGTCACGGCATCTTCTTCCGAATCGAAAACCCGGGCCGGTCCTTCATGCTGCATCATCTCTTCAGCAACAGCACCCTTCTTTACGACCGCCCCTTCTTCCGCCAAGTTGCCAAATAAAATAGCTAAACCTCCAGTTTGACCATATGGGTTTTCCAGCGGCCGTATCACCTCGTAGTCTAGAACCGGAGTATTACTGATATTTTGACCAACATTGCAACCTGTAACCGTTATACATTCTTTGTTTATAAGGTCTCTTTTGGATAACTCATTAAATATGGCGTAAACACCACCAGCGTGGTATAAATCTTCCATATGATGCCCTCCGGCCGGGCTAATCTTGCACAGATGGGGAGTAGTTTCACTTATGGTGTTAAATAAATTAAGATCCAGGTCGACACCTATTTCATTGGCAATAGCCAGTAGATGTAAAACAGAATTGGTGGAACAGCCGATAGCCATATCCAAACGAATAGCATTTTTAATAGCTGCCTCGGTCATAATATCAAGCGGCTTAATATCATTTTTTAATAAGTCCATAATCTTCATACCAGCCTTTTTGGCCAGTCTGATTCTTTCGGAATAAACTGCCGGAATAGTACCGTTACCAGGCAATCCCATGCCCAGAGCTTCGGTCAGACAATTCATAGAATTGGCAGTGAACATACCGGCACAACATCCACAGGTAGGACAGGCATTCTCTTCCAAACAGCTCAATTCATTCTGAGCCATTCTTTCCGCAGCAACTGCTCCTACTCCTTCAAAAACCTGAGTAAGACTTACTTTCTTATCTTTCATTGTTCCCGCCATCATTGGCCCACCGCTAACAAAAATTGCCGGTACATTAATTCTTGCTGCCGCCATTAGCATACCGGGTACTATCTTGTCACAATTGGGTATAAAAACCAGGGCATCAAAGGCATGGGCAGTAGCCATTATTTCCACTGAATCAGCAATCAATTCGCGACTTCCCAGAGAATACTTCATTCCAATGTGATTCATGGCTATGCCATCGCATACAGCTATGGTCTGGAATTCGAAAGGAGTACCTCCTGCCAGGCGTACCCCGGCTTTTACCGCCTCAGCTATTTTGTCCAGGTTCATATGTCCGGGTACAATATCGTTTTTGGAATTTACTATTCCTATAAGCGGACGTGACATCTCTTCATCAGTGAGGCCCAGAGCCTTAAATAATGAACGATGCGGTGCTTTTTCCAAACCGTCTTTAACTTGATTGCTTTTCAACTGAATTCTCCTCCTTTTATTAGTAAGGGGTGAGGCGTAAGGGGTAAGGGGTTTACTCCTCGCTTAATGTTTTCCCTTATTTAAAAATGTTTCACTCCAAAGAGAAGGTTTTAAAGATTTTTCCTAACTATACTGCTATCTAAAAAAGAATATAAAAAACCCTCTCGTCCTATATCAGGGACGAGAGGGTTATTCCCGCGGTACCACCCTGCTTGTCGTATTAAAACCATACGACCTCTTGCAGCATACTCATTGCCAAGCAATGCACACTTATTAACGAACTTTTGCGTCCGGCACCACCTACTAAATTCAAAGAATCTTTCAGATAGCAGCTCGGGGATGAGCACCATATGAAATATTGATACCGGTTTCCATCTGTTCCGGCTTTCTGTAATCAAGTGATTTCCATGTCGGTTCCCTTCATTGCTCATTTGTATAAAGTTGTTATCTATAAAGTATATTTAAACGTCTTGCCGATGTCAATAAGAAATTAATTTATTCTACTCTTTTTTAAAATCTACCTTACGCAGATATTCTTTTAAATTAATCTGGTTGGTTTCTCCTGTTCTGAACCTTCTTTTTTCCTTCTGTTTAATTTTTTTAAACATGGTCCATAAAAGTCTGGTCCCTTCCTCAGTCTGACAAGCCTCTGATGGGCTCAAACCTCTAAGGGTAGCCAGCTGGGAATTATACCACTTATTAAGATACATTTCTTTTATATAATTCTCCAGGTCAGGATATTTCTTTTTTACCTCTTCGGTTAAAATACCGAACATACCTTCTTCATGTACCTCCAGGCCATCAAATTCCAGGTAATTATACATTTTGTTTTCAAAATTGTACCTGACATTACACAAATCCTTTTCTCCGAAAGTTGATACAGTTATCCAGTTGGAAGCTAAAATATATTCAGCCAGGAAAACTGAATCATGCATCTGGTTTTCATTTTGATAAAACACCCGTACCTCATCAGGCAAATCTATCTCTATATTTGATAACTCATACAAACGATTGATTACCTCGCAGTGGTCCTTTACCAGGTACCGGGCAGTAATAAATTTCATACCATCCTCAAAAGCAAATTGGCAGTCCTGATTAATAAGCACATCCTCAAAGTTTACATATTGACCGGCCAGATAGTTAAATGCCTCGATAAGATTTACTTCGTATTCCCCTAAAAACTCAACCGGCTCTGTGTAGTTACCCGTCAGAAGATCATCGAAATCAGAAACTGTAGCATGGTCCTGAGCTATTACTACAAATTCATCACCATTAATAACTAAATCAGCAATTACCCCACTAAGTAAGGATATGCCATGATTAAAATCATCCTCAAATGAGGTTACCCGCATGTGCATTCCATATGGAAGTTCTTCTACTTCTCGAATATTGTCCACCCGATCCAAAATCTCAAAAAGGTCTTCCATAGCAGTAATCTCATATACCCGACAATAAACCCGGGTATTTAATGGGTTCAAGTTAGCGGTTAGGCTCATTTTTTCCTTATCAGTTAACTTAAGAGTTCGTATTAGCCATCTTCCGGTCTCGTCCCTGGTAAGTTCAATATTAAAGTCAGAGCTGTAAACTTCCCCTTCAATGATACTTATGAGATAAGCCACAACTTTAACCAAATCGCGAGATCCATGGACTTCTCTAACCTGTCCCTCCAGCAAAAGGGTTCCTGGTTTAGCAATATTGTTAAAATGCTCCAAAAATAGGTTCTGGGGAAACATGTTTTCCGCCCATAACGAACTCACATATTCAAAATCTTGATACCGTACGGCATGAAACATGCTATTTACAATTTGGCGGGGTGTAAGCTTATCCGACAACTTATATATTAAGTTTCTGGCATAAAGCTGGTCCAAACCACAATCCATATCCAGATACTTTTGAAACAAGAATTTGCCCAGGGCAGGACGACTCATATGCCGAATGTTAAAATTATAGGCTGATTGAATTAACCGGCAAGTCTGAAAATAATCCAGTTCTACCATTTCATGCTCACGTTCCTGTTCAAATTGCAAAACTGGCATATCTTCAACCACAAAAAAGCTATAAACCCCGTCAGGACTGAAGGTAAGGTAAAATCCTTCGACAGTAACACCCTTTCCATCAGTTTTCCAGGCAACATCTAAGGTAATCCTGCTAGTTTGGCGAGTACAAGTAGCATAAGCACGGTAGAATGTTCCCTCAAAAAATTGAGGAACAGTAGTATCCATACCTGCCATTTTGTACTTGTCCAGGGCCCGATCACAGGAAATCTCTAGTTCACTTCCATACTCTAACTTAAGCAAATATAAGAACCATACCATTTCTTTTTCATAAAATGAAGATAAGCCTTCAATTACAGTAGAGCGCAGCTCATAAGGTATTTCCTCAAAGAGCTCCAAAATTAGTAGTCTGCCTTCATTAGTTTTAACTAGTTTAACTATGTCCTGAACCAGATTTTTCAAGGCAGCACGGGGAAAATGCTGTTTTCTTTTATTCTTCATTAGTTCTCCTCAAAAAGTAAATGGGTTATATTTGTAATTTATCATTTTACGGTGTGTATGGCAAATACCAATAGTTATTTTTTGATTCCTTTTTTCCCCATAATTGTTTTACATTATAATGTCATTTGACAGATTTATTATGGTATTAAAAAATTCAGTTTATTTTGGCAGGAAGTATCGGAATAATAGAGAAATATTACGAATATATTTAAAATAGATAGCAAGGTGATTTCTTGAGAAGGGTAAGAATCGAAGATTTACGTCTAGGTATGGAAGTAGCTAGAACTGTATTTGATAGTAATGGTCGCGTATTGCTTCAGGTAGGGGTAAAGCTAAGTGACTCTTTCATCGCTCGTTTAGGGGAACTTGGAATCCCTTCGCTATATATCCAAGATGAATTTGATAACGGCCTAAGTGTAGCTGACGTAGTTGCTGAGGAAACCAGAGTTGAAGCTATAAAAGCTGTCAAAACGAATTTTCGGTTACTGGAGCAGCAAAAAAAAATTAATATCAGAATTGTTCAGACAATGGTCGATAACCTTATTGATGAACTACTGGCTAATAATCATGTTCTGGTTAATTTGGCCGATATTCGTACCTTCGACGATTATACCTTTGCCCACTCAGTAAATGTTTGTATCCTATCAATTATGTGTGGTATTACCTTGTCATACCATGATCTAAAGCTTAAAGAATTGGGAATAGGTGCACTGTTACATGATATAGGTAAAACAAAAGTCGATATTTCTATTTTGAATAAAGAAGAGGAATTAACCCGAGAAGAATTTATTGAAATCAAGAAACATAGTGAATATGGGTTTAATATATTAAGACAATATCCTGATGTTTCTTTGCTATCTGCTCATATAGCCTTTCAACACCATGAACGCTGGGATGGAAAAGGGTATCCCCGGCAGCTGGACGGTGATAAAATTCTTGAATATGCCCGTATTGTAGCCGTAGCTGACGTATATGATGCATTACTGGCGGACCGGCCTTATCGCCCTTCTTATTCAGTTAGCCAAGCTATCACCATACTTCAGCGCATGTCAGGTATATATTTGGATCCAGAATGTGTTACTGCTCTGGTTGCTAATATTGCTATTTATCCGATTGGCAGTATTGTCGAACTTAATTCCGGTGATATTGGAATTGTAGTTGATAATAATAAAGAAACACCTAATCGCCCAATTTTAAAAATTGTCTACGATACTAAAAATCAGCGAATGATAAGACCTCATGAAGTAGACCTTTCAAAATTGTCAACGGTTGTTATACGTAAAACCCTAACTGAAGAAGATATTGCCTGTCTAAAAATTCTCTAACCATAAACTAAACGGATAATAGTTTCCTGCACTGCACAAATTATAACCGGGTGATATTAATGGAAAAATATTTAAGTTTTTTTCTAATTTTGTTGTTAGGCGGTACTTTAGTGTATCTGTTGTTCAAAAAAGTATTTCCCTCCTTATTGAGTAAACACTGAGAAAATAAACCTGCAATAATAGAGCAGGTTTAGGTTCAAAATATGATTAAAGGAGGGAATTAAATTGACAAGATATCGCACTACCGATGGCAAGCAAGATATGACACAGAAGATGCACTGGTTTGGTGCCATGGCTATACCAATTGCCTTTGTTAACGGCCTTTTTTTTGGAGGTTATGCCCTGCGCAAAATAAGGCAGTATTGGGAAGGCGGCCCCATGGATTAACCTATCTCTCCTGACCCACGGAAATGGCTCATCCTAAATAGATGAGCCATTACTTGTTGCTTAAAACTTTTGGTTGGTTATTTCCCCCATTTGCATTTAATTGTCTTTATGTTATAATAATTTTCAATTACATTTAATGTAAAGACCATGAAGGAGAAAAGTACGTTAAACTCAGCTTTTCAGGGATAAGGTGTCACCGACTGAAAGCACCTTTAAAGTGTGATTAACCGAAGTTCTCTCCGGAGTTGCCGATTGAAACTCCTAATGGAGCAAGTAGACTCGGACGTAATCTTCCGACGTTACAGGGAAGAGGGTATCGGAACATTGTTCCCGCACCTTGACTATGAGTGGGTTTGTTTATATTGAACAGACCAACTAGGGTGGTAACACGGTAAGCATCAGCTTTTCGTCCCTTGGGATGAGAAGCTGTTTTATTTTTTCCGAAACAATAATTCCCGTACCCTTTAAATGAGCGGACCTTTTAGGTCAATGAGGGTGGTACCACGGAAGCCCATAGCTTTCGTCCCTTGGGGGACATTAGCTATGGGCTTTTTATATTATTTAATCAGGAGGGATTAGTAATGGTAGTTGTAATGGAAATTAACTCTACAACAGAACAAATCGAGGATGTTAACCAAAGGTTGGATAAACTTGGTTTTAACACTCAGATAATTCGTGGCGTAAAAAGAATCGTTATCGGAGCAGTAGGAGAACAGTCAGCACTGGAATCATTGAAAAGTTTAGTACAAATGCCCGGAGTGGAAAAAATCGTTCCGATAATGAAACCCTTTAAACTGGTTAGCAGAGAAGCACGGGAAGAAAACTCAATAGTCAAGGTTGGCGAAGTAGAAATTGGCGGCAACTGCATAACCGTTATAGCCGGTCCATGTGCCGTTGAAAACCGCGAACAATTATTGACGGCAGCACGCCAGGTTAAGCAAACGGGAGCTCATATTCTAAGAGGCGGGGCTTTCAAACCCCGCACCTCACCTTACAGTTTCCAGGGTCTGGAGAAGCAAGGCCTGGAGCTTTTGAAGGAGGCTTCAACAGCAACTGGATTACCCACCGTAACTGAAGTTATAGACGAACGTAGTATGGATCTGGCAGTTGAGTACGTAGATATGCTCCAGATCGGAGCCCGCAACATGCAAAATTTCAGGCTGCTCAGGGCTGCCGGCCAAACCAATAAACCTATTTTACTTAAGCGAGGCATGTCGGCCACCATTGAAGAATGGCTTATGGCGGCCGAATATATTATGTCGGAAGGCAACGGAAAAATTGTTTTATGTGAGCGTGGGATTCGCACTTATGAACCTTCTACCCGCAATACTCTGGACTTGAGTGCGGTGCCGGTGGTAAAGCGGCTCAGTCATCTGCCGGTAATTGTTGATCCCAGTCATGCCACCGGGGACCGGCAGTTGGTTACTCCTATGTCGCTGGCTGCTATTTCTGCCGGGGCGGACGGTCTGGAGATTGAAATGCATCCTAACCCATCCCGGGCATTATCTGATGGAGCACAATCTCTTACTCCGGAAGGGCTTCATCTGCTCATGGGAAAATTGAACAGACTCATTCCGGTGCTGGAACGTCAATTGTCACATTCGGGAGAGGCGGCTGTATAAAATGAGTGAAAAAATTGCCTATCTGGGCCCCACCGGAACTTTTTGTGAAGAAGCAGCCCGGCGGTATTCCCGGCAGCCAACAACTTTGGTCCCCTATCGATCGATTGAATCGGTTTTTCTGGCGGTGCATAAGGGAGAAGCGGAATCAGGAATAGTGCCCATTGAAAACTCTTGTGAAGGTGCGGTAAATCAGACCCTGGATCTGCTGACATCGGAGTATCAGGTGAAAATTAGCGGCGACCTAATTTTGCCGGTCAACCATAATATTATGCTCAGACCTGGAGTCAATACTAGTGATGTTACCTGTGTTCTCTCCCATCCCCAGGCTTTGGCGCAATGCCATCAATATATATCGAATCACCTGCCGCAGGCAGCCATACTGGAGGTTGCCAGTACTGCGGAAGCTGCCCGGCAGGTAGCCTTATCAGCTGAACCCTGGGCAGCTATCGGCAACCGCGGGGCTGCAGCAGCTTTTGGACTTGACATCGGACAGGCGGCTATTAATGATATCCCCAATAATAAAACCCGCTTTATTGTTCTTGTCCGTGAAGACAGCAAAGAACATGTTAGGACCGGTAAATGCAAGACTTCCCTGCTAATCTACCTGGCCGATCAACCCGGGTCCCTTTTTCATGTCCTTCAGGAGTTTTATGTACGTAATATCAACCTGACTAAAATTGAATCCCGGCCTACCAGGGCCAAGATTGGAGATTACCTTTTCTTCATAGATATAGAGGGACACCGGTTGGAGGAACATATTAATGAATCCCTGCAGAGCCTATCATCGTTGTGCCCGGCGGTACGAGTACTGGGCTCATACCCAACTGCTATGTGAAAACACAAGAGGCTCCCGGTTTTTAACCGGGAGCCTTTAAACAC
>JBDKUD010000112.1:0-3670 GCA_039679805.1 Syntrophomonas sp.
AGAAAGCTTCTATTGAAAAGTCCAAGGAAGTTGTAAAAATATGCACCCAGTATGCTCAGGCGGGTATGTTAAACATCTTTATCGCCATATTCTCATTTGCTCTGGCATTTGCTTGCCTGTCGGCACCTGTCAGCACGGAAGCGGCAGTTTCATTATTTGTATCCTACCTGATCTCCATCGCCGTATTCGGTTTATTCCAGGCTGTATTTATGGCTAATGCCGGTGGATGTTGGGATAACGCCAAAAAAGTAGTTGAAGTTGATCTGCAGGAAAAAGGTACTGCCTTACATGAAGCTTCAGTAGTAGGCGATACCGTAGGTGATCCTTTCAAAGATACTTCTTCAGTAGCACTGAATCCAATCATCAAATTCACTACCTTGTTTGGTTTGCTGGCCATGGAAATTGCTATATCTGAATCATTCAGAAGCATAGCCCCGACCGTTGGCGGCATCTTCCTGGTAATTGCGTTCTTCTTCGTATGGCGTTCATTCTACGGAATGAGAATCGAAAAGAACGACTAGAAAAGAAAAAAATATAAATTATCAACCTCACAGCAGAAATGTTGTGAGGTTGTTTTGTTTATGGAACAGCGGCGGGGGACAGCGGGGAAGCACGGGGACGGTTCTTTTGCTTCCCTGTGCGCAGGAGGGGAAGCAAAAGAACCGTCCCCGTGCTTCCCCCCTGTCACCCAACTGGAAAAATATGTTTACCCTTATATTGAGTTTTCTTTTAAACTATTGCTAAATGAAAGGGGGAAATAATAATGATTACATGGAGAGAAGAATTTAGCATCGGAGTTAAGGACATTGATGACCAGCATAAGCAGCTTTTCGATATTGCCAATAGAGCTTATGAACTCCTGAAAGACGAAATGCGCGATGACAAATATGATGGCATCATAGCCATAATTGAGGAATTGAAGGAATACACCGTTTATCATTTTAATTTTGAACAAGGATATATGGCCAAAATCGGCTACAAGAAGCTATTGTCTCATAAAGTCCTGCACGATGACTTCATAGAAAAGATCAATAATGTAAATATGAATAAAATAGACGAAGACCAGGGACAATACCTGCTCGATATACTGGAATTTGTGGTCAAATGGATAGAAGGTCACATTCTCGGCCAGGATAAAAAGATAACCGGGCAACAATAGGCTGTTGTGCCATGAACATAATTGAATGCTTCCTGAGCCTGTCCCGCAGCCTCGACTTTTCTTACCGTGGTTTGATGCGCCATCATCATAGAACCACGCTTATAGCTGCAGAAATAGGGAAAACAATAGGTTTGCCAAGCGACCAATTTTTAGAATTATTTCAAGCATCCATTATTCACGATATAGGAGTAATTACCTGGCAGGAGAAAATAGGACTTACCCAGTTTGAAGTTGATTCCCCCTGGAAGCATTGCCAGAGAGGTTACGAAATACTAAGAGAAAATTCTTCCCTGGGGCATCTGGCAGCGATTATTTTGAGCCATCATGACCGCTGGGCGGGTATAAACCCGTCAGGTCTAATAAAAGACCAAATACCTTGGGCCAGCAGGATAATACACTTGGCTGACCGGGTTGATATTCTTATAAACGATGGTTTACATATACTCGATCAGAGAAACGTGATTTTTGATAAAATAAGCAAGTTCAGCGGTGAAATATTTGATCCGAATCTAGTGGCTGCATTCCGGAAACTGACGGTTAGGGACAGTTTCTGGTTCGATATTGCTTCACCCTGGAGTCAGGAATGCCTTAACTTACTGGTTCCGCAATATTGCACACCTATAGATATCAAATATTTGTTGGATGTTGCCCATTTATTTGCTCAGGTAGTCGACGCCAAGAGCCATTTTACCTATCGTCATTCCCGTGGGGTGGCGGCTGCTGCCCGACTAATGGGAGAACAGTTGGGTATGTCGGAAGAAGATTGTACTTTACTGGAAACGGCGGGGTTATTGCATGATTTAGGTAAACTCGCGGTACCAGCTGAGTTACTGGAGAAGCCCGGAAAACTAACTGCTTCAGAATATAACCTGGTTAAACAACATGCCTATTACACCTACTGGCTCTTAAAACCGCTGACCCAGGCTTTCCCACTGGCCAAATGGGCCGCCTATCATCATGAGAAGCCGAATGGCAGGGGTTACCCATTTGGCAAGACGAATGATGAATTGGATTTAAAGAGCCGCCTTATTGCTGCTGCCGACATCTTTACTGCGCTGCGGGAAGATAGACCATATCGCGGCAGCATGAACTGGAACCAGATTGCTAATATAATGAATGAACTGACATTAGATGAAAACCTGGATAAAGATTGCGTGTCCATTATACTGGACAATAAAAGGCTTTTGGATGACAAATGGCTCGAACTTGAGGGAAGACCGGCTTTAATTTAAGCCGGTCTTCTTTCGGGCAGAGGACGAAAGCAATGGGCGGGGGCTATTTCAAAGCGAATTTTTCCTTAACCAGATCAGGGGTATTTTTTTCACTAAACCCACCTCTAACGGAGTTGCCGTTGTTTAACATAAACAACACCCGATAGGGCTGATCATACTTGTCAATATACTTGTTAAGACACGTTTCAATTTGCTGCGGATCGGTAATTTTCACATAATCGCCTTTTTTATTTATATTCGCCAGATAATCATTAATATCCTTAGTTTCATATTTATCCCGGTAATCCTTAGCATCAGGAGTTCTTTTTTCTACAATAGCATATTGAATATCTTCGGCCGGAATTATCCGGGCGTTATTATACTCGCCGGCTTCCTGCAGCCAGTTGCCGAAGTTTACATAGGATTTTTGCCAGTCCATATCAATACGCTGCTTATTGCTTAACAAAACGTTAATATGAGCCCAGGCCGGTTTATTAGCGGTCAATTCTTCATAAGTCTGACTCTTAACATCTTTCTGCAGAGCAGCTATGGCCTGTTGGATCAGAGCCGGATTTGTTATTTTGACCTGTTTATTAATATCATTAGCGTAAATATTCACCACATCCACATTACTGGGCCAAATGTGTAATATATCATTAACCATCTGTTTGCGCTCCAGTGATTCATATACTGGTTTGAGCTGTGGCGCGTACTGGTTAACATTGACATTATACTGACGATAAATCATGGAGCCGTTTTTCAATTTATAAACGAAAAATAAATTCTGGCGGGAGTTATACTCATTATTAACAAAGGCCGCAGCTTTTTCATGTTCCCGATTAGCAATAATGGCTTGATGAAGCTTATAAATATGAGCAATATTTTGCGGGTTGGAATATTCCATGGAAACCTTCCGCATATATCTTTCACTTTGAGATTCATCAGCATAAGCAGCCTGGATTCTTTCCCCGCCAGGTAAATCAAAATGAGAATTATTCCAAAAAACACTTTCCACCTGTGCCAGATCCGGCAGTTTTTTCTCATAGCCGGTAAAATCATAGTCAAGACCGCCCATCAGGACAATCATAACCAGTGCAAATACCAGATAACCGCGGGTAGTTTTCTTTTTGAACACATGCAGAGATTTGTTTATTAGAAATTCGCTTAGCCAGTAACCTAGCAAAGAACCAAGTACATAGCCGAAATATGTCCAGCTCATGCTATGCTGAACGCTGTAAAAATAACTTCCTATAAGGAGCATGCTGCAAAATGTTACTCCATATTTGAAAATCGGACGTAT
>JBDKUD010000260.1:0-10747 GCA_039679805.1 Syntrophomonas sp.
CCTGCAATTTATGTGGGCCTGGTTTGTTCCCGCTTAAAACCGCCGACCCGGCAGGTTCAACCCCAATAATTTGTATTTCCGGCATCTGGCTTTTTATTCCCGCCGCAACACCTGTAATGGTCCCGCCACTGCCAATACCGCATACCACAGCATCTAATTTTCCTTCCATTTGTTCAAGTATTTCCCGGGCAGTTGATACTTCATGGCTTTCAGCATTAGCCGGATTTTCAAATTGTTTGACCAGGAAATATGTCTTATCCGCCTCTGCCATCTGACGGGCTGTTTCTACCGCACCTGGCATACCCGCATTGGCTGGGGTAAGTACCAGTTCAGCCCCATAGAAACGCATTAATTTCTTTCTTTCCTCACTCATATTTTCCGGCATAACAATTATTATCGGATAACCCTTTATGGCAGCCGCCATAGCCAGTCCAATACCGGTATTACCGCTGGTAGCTTCCAAAATAACCGAACCAGACTTCAGTTTCCCTTGCTCTTCAGCTTTTTCTATCATGTATAAACCGGGACGATCTTTAATACTGCCCCCGGGATTAAATCCCTCTAATTTAACATAGACACTGGCTTCTGTTTCCCCGGTCATCCGGTTCATTTTCAGTACGGGAGTTTCCCCTACCAGTTCCAGAATATTATTAACAACTTTCATTTCATTACCTCCTTATTTGAAATCCTGCCCCAAAACCAAGCCAGGTCGGTGAGGTATATCCAGTGCGGCGACGTTGGCGTAGGCAGTGAGAAACACCCGGCGAAGTCCGAGCGGGGGATGGGGTCGAGCGACACGGACGTCGCGAGAGTAACGTTGAACACGGACGTGAATCGGCACGTGCCCCAACCCCCGTGAGGCAAGCCGTTGGTGTTTCCACTGCCGGAGACTGGAGCAAACTGGATATGCCTCACCGACCGGTGCTTTATCACAGTTTCAACGGTACTATTTCTATACTGCCCCAAGCTGCCATCTTATCTCCTTTTATTGCCAGCACCCCGGTTATTCCATTAATATTTTGCGCAAACTTTATGGCTTTCACTAAATCTTCCTCGGTCTGTACTTGATTTCCCGCTCCGCTGGCAACAGCATCAGCCAAGGCCGCATCTACACCTTTGATAACCATGGCATCGGCCCGGCCCAGGCTGATACTTGGTCCCACCGTAGCGGACGAAGTACAAATGCCCAAGGGGCTCTCCCCGGTATTGATTTTTATGCCGATTCGATTAGAAAATTTGGACTCGCCCGCAAATACTGCTACCACCCTTTCATGGATAGTTTTAATATATATGTCCCCGCCATTTTCTACAATCACTTCATTAACATACTCCCCCAGTTTCTCGCCTACTGCCTGGGCAATAGTTCCGGCTACTGCTGCCATCGGACCTACTCCGGCTTTAAGGGCAGCTTTAGCCATTATGCAAGCAATCTTGGGAGCACCAGGCAACAGGTCAATAGGAAAGAATGTAGTCCTGAACTCGGGATGCAGGGAAATATATGTTTCCAGGTCCCCTCTTAACCTGATAATCTCTTTCTGGCATACAGACAGAAGGCTATCGGCGTAGCTTTCTTGGTCTACACCGATAGCCAGATCAGTTTCCTTAATAGTCACATTGAAATAGCGTAGATTACTGGCTTCGTGAAGGGAACGATAATCTCTTTTTACATAGCCCTTTCCAGTACTCTTATCCATCAGTTTACTTAAACGGCCTCCTTGATTTCAAAATGCAGCTTTATAGCCCGGGTGGGACAACAATCGAGACACATCCCGCACACCACGCATTTTGAGTTCTCAAAAGATATTACCATGGACTCTCTCTCTATCGACAAAGCCTCGGTAGGACAGAAGGATGCACAGGCACCACATTGAATACAGACACGCTCATCCCAGAGTATAGTCTCACTGAGTGGTTCAACTAATACGCCCAGGCTTTTGATAAATTCAATCCCTTCGTCATAGTGCTCTTTAGTTCCTTCCAGTTCAACTACCAGATATCCTTCTTTTTGAGGGTTAATATCTGCTTTTAATATATTTATTATAAGATCATAATTCTTAATAAGTCTATAAATAATCGGTTGTTCAGATGAAGATGCGGAAAAGTAACATACTATTTTGTTTTTCATGTTAGTCCCTCCTGTTTCTGCCGTTGGTGTTGAATCCATTGATACTGCGTTCGGGGATAGATTTAAATTCTATATTCGCATCTGCAGATGGAATACTGGCTACCGGTTGGGTTAGTTCAAATTTCCCCTGCAGAATCCATTGTTTAAGAGTATCGGCAATCTTTCTGGCTCGTGGATAGCTGGATTGCGGAGTGGTAATAACTTCTTTGCCATTAATTACAATCTTGCCGCTTTTTAAATCCTTAAAACTAACCAGCCCCAAATCCATAGGCTTGTAATAAGGATACTGCTCACTATAATCAGTAATCGGGCAGTAGATATCTTCATCCTTAACAGCCGTGTATTGCAAAATCTCTTCATCCAGAATAGGAATAGGTATGCCGATACCGACCGCCATAGTTGCCCCGTAGCCAATGAAGCTTAAACCAACCAACCAATCCGGGTCCATCTGCTTAAGATCGCCTATTACTGCCAGTGTCCCCGCTCCTGACAAGGGCACTCCATTTTCGCCGCGTGGTACATTGGGATGGTGCTGGGTGCCGTTCCAGGCCACATAGCCTACACCGCCGCCCAGGAAAATGCGGGTTCCTATGCCTATAGTTTTATAGTAGGGATCATTCAAGAGCGGGCTTAATTGCCCGGAAGTGGAATAACTGGCATTACCGGTATTAGGTTTAAGTATTCCCATATAAGTATACAACGTTTTATTACTCAGGTTGATGGCACACGAATAATTCTGATAGGCATTACGGGGATTAAACAAAAAGGCATCATTTACATCATCCAGAGTAATTACTGTATCTACTTTCTTGTTAGGATAACAATCCGTCCCATAACTGGTGGCTTCCAGGCGGACCGGTTTTCTGGCCACCAGGTCATGAATTACATGGCCGCCGCCATAGACAAACCGGCCAGGATAAACCTTGTTCTCCGGATCGTTTTCGGGCAGCTGGGTTGCACCTATATAAGCGTCAACGGCGGCTACACCTGCATAGGCTTCAACGCCGTTAAGCCATACTTTACTCATTCTGATACGGGGATTGGAATGACCAAAGTTTATAAATGCACCCGATGAACACATGGGACCGAAAGTCCCGGTAGTAACTACATCTATTTCCTGAGCAGCCTTTTCTATACCTTTTTCAGCTACTACCTCAATAACTTCTTCGGCAGTGACTACAACTGCTTCGCCTCTTCTAATTTTTTCATTAATCTCTTCATAAGTCTTTTTTACTGCCATTATTATCTTCCTCCCGTTAAATTGGAAATTTCATAATCTTCATTAACTCCTGAGCTGTCAAGACCGCCGCCCGGGCATCTTCTGAATAAGCATCGGCTCCGATTTTATCAGCGTACTCCTGATTCAATACTGCTCCCCCCACCATCACCCGGCAAACCAGACCTCTGGCAATTACTCCGTCAATTACCTCTTTCATACGGGGCATGGTGGTGGTCATAAGGGCACTTAAGCCAATAATATCAGCTTTCTCGCGCTCCGCTGCTTCCAGAATAGCAGCGGCTGGTACATCTTTACCCAAGTCCACTATCCTGAAGCCGTAATTCTCCAGTAGAACGGCCACAATATTCTTGCCTATATCATGTATGTCTCCTTCAACTGTGGCCAGGACAATTACTCCTTTGGCCTGGCCGGCTTCCCCGGTTAGATAAGGCTTGACCATAGCGAATGCTTTCTTCATGGTTTCGGCCGCCATCATTAACTGGGGCAGGAAGTACTGTTTCTTGTCATAGAGCTCACCGGCCTTCTCGATGCCGGGTATTAAAGCCTTATTTACCAGTTCCAGAGCAGGAATACCTTCTTCTTTTAAGGCCCTGCTAACCAAAGCTTCAATATTATCCCGGTTGCCTTCCAGGACTGCCCTTGTGGTTAATTGATAAATAGAATTATCAATGTCCTGAGTTTTTAGTGCCTCTTTGGGCTGATTTTCAGCCGCAGTAACACTGGTTATCATTTTCCCCTGCAGTTGGTCGGGGATATTACATTTCTCACATACCGGGTGTTTGAACCCGGTTGCCGGCTTGTAGTCCCGGTAGTATTCAATAAAGCCTGAGGAATTGGCATCCCGGTTCATTAATACGGCTGTAGCCCGGATGGTATCCATCATGCGCGTATCAAAAGGATTCATTATAGGTAAATCCAACCCGGCTGACAATGCCATAGCCAAGTAAGTAGAATTCAAAACCTCCCGGGCCGGTAAACCATGGGATACATTGCTTACTCCCAGAACCGTCCCTACCTTTAACTCCTGTTTAACCACACTCAGTGCTTTTATAGTCTCCATTACCTGGGGCTGTTCAGCACTGGCTGTTTTCACCAGGCAGTCAATATAAATATCTTCATCCCGTAAACCATACTCTTTAGCCTTTTTATATATTTTCCGGGCTACTTTTATTCGGTCTTCGGCTTTATTGGGTATGCCATTTTCGTCTAGACACAACCCCAAAACTGCCGCACCATATTTTTTAGCCAATGGCAAAACTACATCCAGGTGTTTATCTTCTCCGGTAGTTGAATTAATCAAAGGACGTCCCACAAAATTTTTCAACCCGGCTTCGACTGCCTGCGGATTGGTGGAATCGATGGAAATAGGAACATCCACCGCTGCCTGGATAACTTCTACAGCTTGTTGCATCGCCAAGGGTTCATCAATTCCCGGTACCCCCATATTAACATCCAGCAGAGGAGCTCCTGAGTCAGCCTGTTTTTTGGCCTCATCCACTACCACTTGCATTTTTCCATCCTTTATATCCTGAGCCAGTTTTTTACGGGCAGTGGGGTTTATCCTCTCACCAATAAAAGCCAGGGGGTGGTTTTCACCCAACATCACATACCTGGTCCGGGAGGCAAAAGCAAACAACTTGTGCGAGTTCCTTCTTACCGGGGCCAGCCCCCTAACAGCACTGGCAATGGCATGAATGTGCTGTGGTGTAGTACCGCAACAACCTCCGATAATATTGGCACCGGCGTCCCGCAGCCTCAGAGCATACTCTGCCATCTCCTCCGGAGAATCAGGAAAAACCGTTTGATCCCCGATAAGTCTGGGAAGACCAGCATTAGGTTCAACCGACAGAAAACGGCCGGTAAATTTACCCATGGCCTCGATAACCGGCAACAGTTCACCGGCACCGCCCGAGCAATTAGCCCCAATGGCCAGAGGATCCAGAGCCTCCAGAATAAGCAGCGCAGTTACCGGATCGGTTCCCATCATAGTGCGTCCGCCATTTTCAAAGGTCATATGAGCAATAACCGGTAATCGGGTATTCTGACGAGCAGCTATAAGTGCCACTCTCATCTCCCCTATATCTGTCATGGTCTCAATGGAAATTAAATCGGCACCGGCCTTTTCACAGGCTATAACCTGTTCACTAAAAGCCAGGTATAAATCATCAAAATCCACATCCCCCATCGGTTTTAGAAGTTTGCCGGTAGGTCCTATAGAACCCGCTACCAAGACCTTATCCCGGGCACTCTGTTTAGCAATGCTAATGGCTTCTGAATTTATTTCCACTACCTGATCTGCCAATCCATATTCGCTGAGTTTAAAGCGATTGGCACCAAAAGTATTAGATTGAATAATGTCGGAACCTGCTTCCACGTACTGGGAATGAATCTCTCCCAGTATGTCAGGATGATTTATTCCAAAAAGCTCGGGGCATTCGCCGGGTTGCATACCTTTATTTTGCAGCATAGTACCCATAGCACCATCAAGAATTAATATCTTCTGCTTCAGCAACATGCCCAGGTCTATAAAAATAGACACTTGATCACTCCTTTCATACTTAGGTTATAAACCCTAACCGCGCCGAACTTCATAACTAATTAGTTCGGGCGATAGATAAACAAAAACCCTCTTATAAAAAAGAGGGTTCGATAAGCGTAAACTAATCCCTCTCATCTTCCAGGACATACTCCTGTAGGAATTGGCACCATTCCCTCACGGGGCGGTTGCCGGGTTTCATCGGGCCCATCCCTCCACCTCTCTGGATAAGAGTCACAACGTATTTATTTATATACTTTTGTAGTTTAGCATGGCTTAGGAGCTTTGTCACTCCTTTTTTTGCATTTCATCAGGTCGATAACCAGCGCTGAAACTAGTAATATTAGTTGTCCTTTTCTTCCTTAATCACTTCTGTTTCCGTTGTTTCTGAAACAGGTTTCTCTTCAGCCTTTACAGTGTTGACATTTTTCGTCGGTTCATCTTCGAATTTAATTGCATTTTGAAATTCCTTTTGGACACCACTGGTACTTTTCTTAAACTCATTGACTGCTTTACCGAGTGATTTGGCCACATCGGGAAGTTTACCGGGGCCAACTACAATAAGAGCTATCATTAGAATAAGGACTAACTCCCAGGGTCCGATATTTCCTAGAAAACCAAACATAATTAACCTCCCGTTTCTATCTCGTAATGCTAATAGTAAATAATTACCTGTGTATGGTTGGTTTATTCATTTCATTGTACTTTTCTAAATCATTTTTAGCAATTGTAATATAAAAACATTGCAGGGTTATACAATTTATTCACGTTATAATAGGTGATAAACAAATAATCGGAAAGGAGGAGGTTAAGGTTTGGAATGAAGATCAGGTGATAAGCCGTTTCCTGGCCAATGACCCTGACGCTTTCGAGGCTATCATTACTCATTACCAGAATTACGTATTCGCAATTGTCCTGAACTTTGTGGGAGAAAATGAAGCCCCTGATTTAGCCCAGGAGATCTTTCTGCAGTTGTACCGTTCCCTGCCCCGTTACCGGCCTGACAATCTGAAAGCCTGGATAGGGAAAATCGCGGTCAATAAGGCTATAGACTGGAAAAGAACCCATTCTCGATTTAGCCAGGAACATATAGAGATGGATGCTAATACTTTAATCGATGTAAATAGTCCCATACCTGATGAAATAATTATCAAACAAGAAAACCAACACCGAATTCAAGCTATATGCCAGACCTTACCTTCCATGTATCAGCGGGTTATTGTCATGTTCTATTATGAAAATAAATCATATCAACAAATAGCCAATGAGGAAAGGGTTAGTTTGAAAACGGTTGAATCGAGGCTCTACCGGGCCAGGTCACTCATACGTCAGAGATGGAAGGAGGAACAGGCATGAAACATTATACACAGGAAGAATGGCGTGATTATAAAAAAGGGCTTATTAATAAAAAAAATATTATGGAAGAACACTTGCGGGGCTGCAGCCAGTGTAGAAACCTGTTTCTGAAATTAATTGACGAGAGTGAACTTATCAAGGCCAGTATGATTATACCCAATGGTTTCGATACAGCAACAATGCAATACATTAAGAATCAACCGGTTATCCGGAAGTCACCTGGAAATGTTCGCAGCCAGCGCCGAAAACTGCTTTCCTATTATGCTATTGCAGCAGCTATTACCCTTATGCTGGTAAACCAGGGATTTTTCCAGTTGGCGGTTAAAGAGGCTTCCCAAATCCCAACCACCTATACTCAAGAGAAAACAAAACTACCCAACAATTTTATTTTTAATTGGCCCCGGGAATTGACAGAGAAGTCTTCCGATTTGACAAATATGATTCCGAAAAGAGTTAATTTTAAGGAGGTTATACGGTGAAGAAAAAAAGTAAGCTTATCACCTTTTTGTTGTGCCCATTGCCAGGTCTTTCTCATTTATACCTGGGATTCTCTGAACGAGCTCTGATTTTCTTTGGAATTTTTGTTGGAGTGTGTACGGGAGGGGTGATCGTGGACTCTATTATCGGTCTAAATTTATTAGGTGCTCTGCTTTTCTTTGTTCTGGCTATAACCTGGTTCGTCGCTCTGGTGGATGCTTTTTCCCTGGCCGATTATAAGGTAACAAACAGATTGGAGGAAGATATTAATAATCTGCCTGGCATCCCGCTATTAGGATTTGCCACCAATATGAGTAACCGTAAGATTATTGCCATAGCCCTATCAGTAATACCCGGTGCCGGTCATATGTACCTGGGTATGCTTAAAAACGGTACCCAGCTAATGGCTGTTTTCTTTTTAACCATGTTTCTCACCGGCTCGCTGAACATTGGATTTTTGGGCTTTATTCTCCCGGTTCTCTGGTTCTACAGTCTATTCGACGTTTATCATTTACTGGAAGATGGGCAAGGAGAATTACGTCCCGATCAGTCTGGAATTTTTAACTGGTTTGACAGTCATCCCAGTTGGATAGGGTGGGGCCTTATTATCCTGGGAGGATTGATAATTCTACAAAGAGTAGTCGCACCGATTATAGAGCCCCTGCTAAATGCTGATATTCTCAATTACCTGCAAACGGGGATAGTTGCACTTATTTTGATTGCTGGCGGCATAAAACTGCTGGTAGGCAGTAAAAACGAGTCAAAGGAGGATATATAATGCGACAGTGGCGAGTTGGAACTCTCTCTGGGGGCTTGCTGTTAATTTTTACCGGTTCAGCCCTGCTTTATGCGCAATTTAACAAGCTGGCGGTAATTGATACAACTCTTAAATGGTGGCCGGTTCTATTTATTTTACTTGGTGTAGAAGTATTGGTACACAGTTATTTACGCCAACAAGATAACAATCAAATTAAATATGACATATTAAGTATAATTATTATATTGTTTATCGTACTAACCGGAGTAGGAATACAGAGCTTCCGGGAACTAGGCCTGGCTGAAAAGATTCGTACCGAGATTTCTTCACAGGTATTTAATATTCAAGATTCACAACAAATACCTCTAGATGCAGCTATTCAGAAGGTAGTATTGGAAACCGGAGGGAGCCAGATTAGTATTCATAGTACCAATGGCAACTCCATTGTGGCACGTTCTTCCCTGCAGGTGCGTGCCCAATCACAAAACCAGGCCCGGAATTTTGTTAAATCATCACAGAGCTTTTCCCAGGATAGAGAAGGTAATATACTTTATATTCATTTTAATTCGGGTTACGGCTCGAGAAGTTTAATGGGTTGTGACTATTCACTTATAATCCCTACTAACGTGGCTGTAGAAATGGAATTGGAAGGCGGTCCTGTTTCACTGCATATTGACTCTATCAATAATAACTGGGATATTACCGGACCGGGAAGCTGCCAAATTAACCTCCCGGCGGAATCCGATTTAATAATTAATGCTTTGCTAAATAATCAAGTTTCCGTACAGGGAAACCTGACCTGGACCAAAACAAATGTTGTTTCTCCAAGCAACAAAGATGACAACACACCTGAACCGACCGAAGAATTGGTACAAATGCAAACAGTGCTGGGTAAGGGAGTCCATAAAATGAACATCAGGCAAGTAGATGAGTTAAAATTCTATCGTCTGTAGAAATAAATAGGTAAGCGGAACAGAACATAATGGGGGGAAAATATTCCCCCCTGCCCTGATTGAACTTATCTCAATTCAGTAGGAACAAAGGCATCAACCAGACCTATAACAAAGGCAGCAAGTAAACTACCCAATAAGGAAACCGAAAGGTAGGATGGAACAATAAACTGGGCTACATAAATAACTATCGCGGCAGTTATAAAACCAACGATTCCACGACTGCGCGGTGACACCCTATCGCCCAGTATGAGTTCCACTACATAACCCAGTCCTGCAATTACCAGCGCGGCTATTAATGCGCCCCAGAAACCGCTTACCCGGATTCCTGGCAAGAGATACCCTACCAACAACAAAACCAGAGCAGATACAACAAAACGAACTATAGTACCAATCATTTCTATACCTCCTTATAGCCCGGATGAGCAAAACTTCCGGGTTTAATAATAACTCTACATATTCTATGATTCCTTCCAAGTTACAAAACTATACCATATGGTTAATTAATATTTATAACCGTATAAAGTGTACGCCATATTTTTAAATAGTTTGCAGGATTTTACTTCTAAGTTTAGAAGTAGCTTTATAAGGAGGTGAACTCATGAATATTCAGGAATTAGTTGAAGTCGGTGAAATGCTCGTAAAACAAAATTTAGATGCTCTTGACATTCCGCAAAATAATAAAATAATTATGGAAACATTGTTAAATCAAGTAGTAGATATTTGTGCAATCATGATAATTGAATACGACAAATCCAAAGAATAAATGTTTTTAATCCCGTAAAATGGCGTTTTAATAGTACTTTTTATTAAATGCCAATACGGCTTATCCCTACCCTTGAACTGGCAGGCTTCCGTCAGAGAGACCCGCGAGAGGGTAAAATCGGCCAAGCTCGGGGTTAATATTCCCCGGGCAAAATATAGCTGTCAATCTTCTTCCCGGTTCAGGACTTTCGCATTTGTACTTATACTGACCCACGAAACGGTGACATAAATAGATATCCCCCGTACACGAGACACCCCACGAATTGGTTTAGACAAGGAGATGAAATTAAGGAAGCCGTGACAGAATTAAGCGACGATGATTTAGACTCCGTTGCGGGCGGGGCGGGTATACTTGTTGTAATATGCCATAACTGTATATCAAAATAATAGGCTGTGCCGAAACTTCGGTTTCGGACACAGCCTCTATTATATAACAATCTATTTCAAATTGATCGTCCAGTTGCCTCTCATAACGAAATTTGGCCACGAGATGTTCAGATCGGCGGTATTAACATCCTTGTCGAACTCAAGAGTCATGACA
>JBDKUD010000246.1:0-2481 GCA_039679805.1 Syntrophomonas sp.
TTCTCTATGTATAGACTATCAAAATAAACTGGAATCAAATCTAAATTTACTCGCCCGGGTAGAGAAATTTAAAAAGGCCATTGATGCTGATACTGAAAAATTACCTATTTTGCAGGTGGTAATAGAGGGTACTGCTTCTATAGATAAAGGTGACCCCATAATCCAACAGCTTTATGAACTTAGACAGGAAGGCATTAGATTGCAGGAACTGAGAAGGAGAGTGAAAACCCTTTTTGAACAAATACAGCAGAGAAGTGCCCAGATTGATAGTATGCAGTCTAAACTAACCCATTTAGATAAACTTGAAAAGTTTGAAGAGATGACCGGCAGGTGCAAAGATTTATTCGAACAATTTAATGAAGTTAGTGGTTTTAACAATCGCTATCAATCGGTTAACTCCCAACTAAAGGATTTGGAAGCGCAATTAAAAAGGGTTGAAAATGACTATGGAAAAATGGTAAACAGCTATACTGAAATATTGACGGAGGCGGGCCGGTGTCCTACCTGTCATTCACCAATAACTCCCGAAGTAGTACGTGAAATAAGCGAAAATATCAGGTTGGCGGGGATGTAATTTTGTAACATAGAGAGGAGAATTTATAATAATGACTAAAGATATAACCTATGAGGCTAAGATAAAACGATTGGATACTGCCATAAAGGCTGCCCGTGATGACCGGGCCAAAGCTCTGGCTTCCAAAGAGATGTTGGAAAAAGAGTTGTCTAACTTAAGAACAGAAGCCGAGGCACTGGGGGTTAACCCAGATGAATTGGGACAGAAAATTATTGAGCTCAGGGAGCAAATGGATAAACTAATCGAAGAGGCCAAATCACTGCTGCCGGCTGAATATCTGGACAAGGTGGGGTTGTGATGGATATTGCCAATTTAAACCGGGCCTATACCGAATTTAATCAGGACTTTCTATTAAGAAAAGGGCAGCGGGAGACACTATTATCTATAATTAATGATAAACGAGAAAAACTGCAAAAAGTTGAACATGACATTGATGTTTATCAAAAGGTAAATGTGATTTATCGTACTGCTGCCGAATATGCCCGGGCCCAAAGCAAAAGAATTATGGAGAATCTGGTTACCAATGCATTGACCATTGTTTTTCCCGGTGACCTGGAATTTCAGGTAGAACTGGATGCCAAAGGAGATAAAGCCGAAGCTTATTTTTTTGTGTCATCAACGTATGGGGGTGACCAGGTGGTACGCAATGAACCCCAGGAAGCCCGGGGAGGCGGAATTGTTGACCTTATCGCCCTGTCTTTAAGGGTAGCACTATTGGAGACATCCCGACCGCCTCTGGGAGGACCGCTGGTACTGGATGAACCGGCCAAGCACGTCTCGGAGGAATATTCCCGTAATGTGGCTCAGTTTTTAAACATGGTAGTGAAAAATTTTGGCCGCCAGGTAATAATGGTTACCCACAATCAGCACCTGGCCGATGCAGGAAGTACTGCTTATGAAGTTATGATTGCGGATGGAACGAGTAAGGTAATAGCAAAATTCCTGGGTGAAGGATTAGAAGATGTAAATGATAGCTGTACATTTGACCAATAATATTATGGTAAAATTATAAATGTATGTACATCCTAGTAGCAATGTGAGTATACATTGTGTTTGAGAATGGAGACATACAAAAAGATGGGGGTGTAATATAAATGAAGACTTTATTTATTGAGGAGCGTATTACCTATGGAGGCACCCAACTGGCTCCCCACTGGATATACCGCAATTTCAGCCTGATAGGAGATGCGGCCGTGGCATTTATAGGGGAGGTAAATGTGCCGGTGGATAATATGGTTGACCTGGTTGATGTTCATCATAATGAACCTATTTACTCGCCGCTGATGTTGAATTTCGTTATTGAACATTTTAGCACTGACCTGGAATTGGGAGTCTACCGGCAGCGTATGTTTATGGTAGCCATTAAAGAAGAGTTAGAGCAGTACGAAATACCTGTCAACCGCCTGGGAGATGATCTATATGTCAATCGTGGGAAACTTTCCGTTTCCATCGCAACCAGTTCAGTGGTGTCAACACTTATGCATATTGGTTTGAATATTGAAACTGAAGGCAGCCCGGTAAAAGCCTGTGGTCTTAAAGAACTGGAAATTCCCGACCTAAAATCATTTGCTGAAAACGTTATGTTAAGGTACAAGAGAGAACTGGAACAGATATACGAGGCACGTTGTAAAGTCAGGGGAAGAACGCTGGAAGGCTAGATTCATCCCTTCATGAATATGGCTTAGCTGCTTGTAAATGACAGGTCCTTAAACTAAAATAGTAAACATGGGTTAAGCTGAGGGCTGAAAGGAGCGTATATTTTGGCAAATGAAGAAGAAGGCAAATTGGAATTAATTGCATTTAAAAGCTTTAAAGCCCATGATGAACTCATTTATGTAATTGATTTCTTAAATAAGAGTCTAAAGGACAAAAAAATCATGTTTGGACTGACCAAAAATAGTGAAAAG
>JBDKUD010000052.1:0-11660 GCA_039679805.1 Syntrophomonas sp.
AAACGAAAAAGAGCTTCTGAGGTTTTTCAATGCCGCCGCCAATTGGAGCTAAAAAGGGAACAGGATGCTTACAAGCACTTTTCTCTTGCACTTTCAACTCGTTCTTTCTGCCTTGAGCATCTGTGAAGATTAGCTGGACTTGCAGCCCGTTTTCAGTAATTTCGAAAAGGTTTTTTTCGAAATGGATCATCTTCGAATCGGCGATTCCGGCACCGATACTGAATTTCTCATCGTGTATGACGCCGGCTTCGTAATAGACATCTACTTTTCCATTCCTCCGATAACGGAGTAGGCGTATTCCTTTACCATTAACCGGGTCATCAAAGAATTGCGGTTCGTAGCCCTCAAATTCCTCATCCCCAATAAAACTAATGACTGCAAGCCTTTTCATAGGCTCGAAAACAAAATGAAATGGCAATACATATTTCATGTCGGTCCTCCATGAATATTTATCTATTTTAATACCCGTTGTTGGCCGCAATAAATGATCAACGGCTATCTGCGCTAGGTTCTTGGCAAAATTCATTTATCGAATATTGGAATACTGAACCTACACCAAAAGTTCCTCACAAGTACATATACCTTTTTCAATAGCATAATACCGTAAAGCAACATATAATTCCGCATTGGCAGCGTTTATATAAGGAAGTACAAATAATACACCAACAAATAGCGCAATAGTTCCTAACAATAGCCAACCCAAGAATGATAGATCCATTAAAAAGATATGAAACTTATGCCCCCGGGTCATTTGCACACTTAATTTAACAGCCCGCTTAAAGCCTATATTGGGATTATCGGACAAAATGTATGGAACCATTCTATAGGCATATGCTGCCACTATACCGGGTATTACTAACAATAAAAACCACAAAAAGTTTAAAAGGGCCCGCCAGAACATAGTTTTTATAATGTCCAGATAACTTTTTTTATTAAAAGCATAACCTAACTGATTTAAGTCAAAATTGAGCTGCTGACTGTTAACAAAGTATTTTCTCACCCCAACTTCAAGGGGATAACCGATAAAGATACGAATTGCCAGGAATAATATAAAAACAATTATCATAGTTGAAATAAATAAGGCAATAAGTTGTGGAGTAAAAGCTAAACCAGGATCCGGCACAAATGGTTGAGCTAACCTGAAATCTGAACTCTCCATATTCCATGTAATATTAAATGATGAACCACTGGATCCTCCTATTAATGCAAGGATTAGACTGGCTAAAAATGCTTTCCAGTAACTTTGCTTTAAAACTACTATCGCATTCTTTTTAAGATCCTTTATTATCCACATTTCGTACTCCCCTCCCCGTTTCTTTGGTTGAGTATCCCTAGGTAATTAGTCTTCCTTAAGCAAGGATAAGCCAACAAGTATTCTTTTCAAGAGTGCCTCCATATACATCTATATATTACTTAACATATTCCACTCGGTTACCCCAAATCCTCCCCAAATAATACCAGTAGCTGCTTTAATTACTAATACGCATTACTATCGAAGTCAGGAAATTGATAACTATAAACCAAATATATCTAAATTCCATCCCCCGACTTTATATTTGCCATGTACTCGGAGAGTTTATTCAGGGAGGGGGTAGGTATCGAGGTACAGCGAGCCAGGGCTATTAACTCGTGCGCCAGTTGTTGCATTTCTTGCGGTGCCTTTTGACAGTGCAAGGTTGCCAGCATCTCTATATCCCTACCAGCCAGCACCTTCCGCCAGACCATTATCTGCAGCGGTATAGGTATCCAATTGATAAACTTGAATTTAGTTGGCGTAATGGGAACGCTCATTTTCTTCAAAACGGCAAATGCTTCACGAATAGCTTCAATCATCATTCTAATAACATCGGGGCGTTTAGCCAGCTGATAGTTGTCACCTCCCGCCATATAAATAGCGTCAGCCAATGGACTTACCCAACTTACGTGGGTTTTCTGCCAGGCATCCATATTCTTTTCAATGGCAACTGGAAAACCAGCCTTTTTGAACATAGCAACGATTTCTATTAGACGGGGAGTTAATCGTCCGTCTAGTTCTCCGAAGGTGCTGGGTTGAACCAGCGGTTTGGCAATATCATACAAGATTGCCGACCCATGCTTCCCCCCACCCATACCCGGAAAACCAAACAACACCCGTTCCATTCCGAGTGACTCTACGATCTGCCCGGATCCCATAGGATTATTGACCATTATTAGTATGTTAGGTATAACCAAGTTAGCTGCAAGAACAGGTAAAACGGCCGGCAAATGGTCCGCCCGTACCGGTACCACCACCAAATCATAATAATCATTAGGGCCAAGTACCTCTACCGTATTGACCTGGGCCGAGGTTTCCTCTCCAGTTACTCCGTTCTGCAAAAGAATACCGTATTCCCGAATTTCACTTAGACGCGGCTCTTTATCCAGAACGGTAACATTTTGCCCCGTACTACTTAATTTTCCTGCCAGGATACTTCCAATTACTCCTGTTCCAAAGAAAAGAATATTCATATATTTACCCCCTTCATATGTTCATCAGACTGATGAGATAGTTCTGTATGCCCAGACTACCAAGCTCCACCCCTGCAAGAAGATCAGCTGGTTCACTTTGTCCTGTACGCAATCATTGCCACTGTTACAACCTCTCCGGCGGTCCTGCTTGCTGTGACTCACCTCTGCTTATATCTTAGTCAGCCGTATCGAGTTAATCAATGGATTGGTGTTCAACTAAATTTACAAAATCAACTAATGCGATACTTTCTTAAAATCCGACATGATGCTGCCATCAGAAGTGGCTCATAGTATTTAATTTAACAGCCATTTTGTCTAAGCAAATCGGCTTGGGCCGCTTAATTAATGATTTAAAGAAAATAAGCTGATAAATTAAAGACCTTAACCACGTTTACACGATTAAGGTCTTCAGATAAGCATTAAATTATGGAAGCTTATTACACACTGTTATTAGTATTTTTTAAAACCATTGGCTATTCCAGTAATAAAGATGTTGCTTATGGATGCAAATTCAATATTGTAGCAATCCTGATCCACCATTTAGCTAAGTCCTACATTACATTATTCTTGGAATGATAATTTGGTTACATAGGAAGAATAGATGACTTCTGGAACAAAATTGCACCCTTAGGGAGGAAGTGGAATATCATACAGTAGATTCTAAAGGGAGGTGATTAGATAGGTAGATCCTAAACACGTTAATCAATTCCACGGCAGTACAAAAATCAAGGAATCACATAATCACCGTTTTGCCGGAGTAACATTTGAAGTTATCTTTTTAGCGAACGGAAAACACAAGCACAGATTCTTCACAAATACTGATTTTTATGAAGATCATCACCACGAGGTTAAGGGGTTTACAGGTGTCAATATCCCAATCAGTAATGGCCGTCATATTCATTTTGTCGTTTTAAAAACAACACTAAAGGATAACCATCGGCATGTCTACAGGTTGGCTACCATGATAAACGATCCGATTGGCGATTAATAATTTTCATCCACTAAAAAAACGGGAGGTTAATTCTCCCGTTTTTTAGTTTTTGTCGGGAAGTTAAGGTTCGAAGAATATAAAAACAGCGGCGTTTAAGCCGCTGTTTTATGAATCGTTGGGGCTAAGGTGTTACTTTATATGGTCTCATCATTTCATTATCCTCGTGGTCAATGATATGGCAGTGCCATACATACCCGGGACCTACGGTTGGGTCAAAAGGATACAGATTCACGCCGGGGATTGTAATTGCCGGATTGGCGTCTTGCGGAGTAAAGCGTACTCTTATTGTAGTTACCTCACCGGGAAACATTTTAAAAGTATCCTTCCAACCGGCCTCATTGGGAGGCGGCCCGGCAGCTTTACCCTGTAGGTATGGAGCTACCGGCAGCGCAATAGTTGGATGATTGAGCGGAGGCATACCATTTATCTTCATCCAATCGTTTGTGTATTTGCCGACTTGAAACGGCTGACGACTAACTAGCTGAAACTGAACCAGATGCAGATGGATCGGATGAGCATCTGCTGTAAGGTTTACGATTTCCCAATCTTCTGTGGAACCAACCCTTGGCAGTTCAGAGATGGCTGCATGCCATTTCTGGCCGTCCAAAAGTACTTCAACCGGGCCAGCTGGGCCCATTACTTCAACAAGGGTTAAAGTTCGCTTTTTATTAGGTGTAAGGGTTGGAATAACATTAAGAGTTGCCGGCAGCGGAGCAGGTGCAACTACAGGTGCGGTAATTACAGTAAACTGCATGATCTGACCAACAGTTTGTGGATTTGCAGGTGTTCCTTTCGGAAACGGTGCTTTGGCGTCATTTTCAAGAATAAGCATTGACCCCGGAGCCAAGGCTGAAAAATCAACTAGTATATCTGCCCTTTCGCCCGGTGCGATTAAAAGTTCAGTAAGTGTAACCGGAGCGGGAAGATATCCGCCATCAGAACCGATCTGAATAAATGGCATTTTGTTTGAAAACTTAAGGTTATAGAAACGGGCGGTGGAGCCGTTTAGGAGTCTAAATCTGTATTGTCTTGGTTCCACGTTCAGATTTGGCCATACAGCACCATTGACCATGATGGTGTCTCCAAAGAATTCCGGTACCCAATATGGATGGATAGTGGGATTAATACCAACGGCAGGGAAATTTAAAGAACCATCAGTAAAGAACATCCTATCCTGAATTGCTAGTGGGATTTCATATTTTCCTCTAGGCAGAGGAGAGGTCGGCTGGTCCAGGGGGTTATTAGGATCTCTTAGGAAATAGAAGCCAGCCAGGCCCATCACAACATTCAAACGTGTCATTCCAAGAGCATGGTCATGATACCAAAGGGTAGTAGGTTCCTGCATATTAGGATAGGTATAACGCGAAGTTACAAATTCCATACCCTTAATGGCTTCTCCAGCAGTGAACCAGGCATCGGGATGCCCGTCAAAATAAGATTGGACTTCTCCACCGTGTAAATGAGTGACAATAGGAACAGGGCTCTGTGCTTGAGGGAATCCAGGAGGAAACGGTGGGAAGGGAGGCATCGGCATGCCAAAATTATTTGGGTCAGCCCAATGGAGTGTAGGGTCTACCGCAAGCAAATGCGGGACAAAGAGGTTATTTACCCATTGTACAATAACCTTAACTCCCCTGATAGCTTCAAATGTAGCTCCAGGTGAATGTTGGAAGGGTACAGGTAACCCTGTAACCGGGTCTTTCACATTGCCTCTATATCCCCATACGATTGTCATAGGGAGAGGCGGTGGAAGAATCTGCTGCTGAAACTGGTTAACACTAATAGTATAATCCTGGCTAATTATATCACCGGTAACTGGGTCGGTTACGATTGTCGGTTCATAAACGGGTGGAACCGGCAATTGGATAATATATTTGGGAATAGTTTTGGGATTTAAAGGGACGGCCACAAAAAAGCTCTCCTTTCCATTGTTTTCCTGATATCCTATGTTGATTACTTTGAAATTGTGCTAACGGAAGCCTATTTCTTTATACGGAACCGTATTTGGTAATCTATAGTAGAGGCGGGGCGTACCGGATGGAAACCACAGTCAACTTGTGATTCGTCCATTGGAAAAGTTATTTTTATGATGGAAAACGGGTCAAAAAGAATAAGCGGCAAGGAACTGTTCCCTGCCGCTTATATTATGGCCCAATATTACATGCTGCTCCCGCTCATCACCGGCTGTACCAGCCGCTGTCTGGCATCCTATCTTTTGGTTCCGCGTTGCCGTTTGACCATTCACTCAGATAAAACTTGTTGATGCTGCCGACCGCGTACCGTGGGAGGGCCATTTCGTACCGGGATCCATCGATCAACGGAGTCCCGCTGCCCATCGGGATCGGCGGGGAGTTTCTGACCGAGTAAATCTGATAGGCGGCAGGAGTACACTTCACCGTGGTATCGATTACCCCGTTGCCATCGTTGTCAAAGTACATGTAAAACTCCGTGGAACTGTAGGAGTCCGAGAAATAGACCCGCACTAACAGCTGATTTTCTTTTTCCTCGGCCTTCATGAGCAGGAAGTCCTGCCCGTCACCGAACTCGCTCACATCCCAGAAAAGATGCGTGAGCATGCTGTTGGCGTCACTCGAGGTTCGCACCAAGCTCAGGCTCGGAGGTGTGTGAACATTTGCATTAACGTAGGTCTTTGCCTGGTTGACCGTCTTCCAATCGTTCAGCTTCTCGAAAAACCTCAGGGTTCCCAAATCGCCGTTGTTGAAGGTCACATTGTTATCCCATCCCAGCCAGAAGCTGGCACCATGATACAAGGCCCAGGTGGGCAGCCCGGGTATTCCGGCGGGCTTGCTGCTCTGACAGGCATCAAAGACGAACATGGTCCCCGGGAATTCGTTGGTCCAGTAGGTCTGAGCAAACTGGCTTCCCACTGCGTAGAGATACTGGGTCTGCCCGGTAGCGCCGTTGGTGCAGGAAAACGCCATGGTACCCTCATAGCCGCTGTCAGCCGGCGGCGGGCTGTCATACCATGGCCGGGTAACGAAATAAAAGTCGCTTCCTACCACGCACCCGTGCCCTATTATCACCACCACTCCCAGATTGTTACTGTCTATTTGCGCCAGCCGGGACAGGGTGGCCTCATCATTATTGTAAACATCCGTATGGTAACCCATTTCTTCCAGTTGGTTTGAGATTTTGCTATCCAATTCTGACATCTCCCGCGGGTCGTCAGCCGTGGCGTCAAAGATTACTGCGTTGAGTCCGGTCAAGACCTGATTATGGGGATCGATGTTCATAATATCGTCTATTTTGATATTTATTTTATCCGGGATGCCCGGGTCCAGTGAGGAGGTAACACCCGAGATCGGCGCCGGTAACAGCTTGGAATCGACCTCGGGGATGATCGTGCCCGGGGTTACCGCCGGAGGGTTAATAGTACTTGTCGAAGGCATCAAGCCACCCCGCCAGGCTTCTTCTCCCTGCAGCATCACCAGCTCATAACCGTCCTTGAACCTCACCTTCAGGTTGCTGCTGTCCGGCAGTTGCTCCACTCGGTCTACATCTGGCTGCAACCTGAGCGAAGTTATCTGCTGTGAGATCGCATCCGCTGGCGACAGCTTGTTCACCTTGGTCAGTTGGTTAAACTGATTATGAGCATTCCCTATTATGCTGTTAATCTTGGTGGGTTCAATTTTAAGCCCAGACGAGGCCGACAGCCCCGGCAGCAGCGGCTCTATACTTACTGTGCCGGTTTGCTGATCCCATCCGATTTTAGCACCAAGAGCTTCACCCACTGCTCTTACGGGCAGCAGAGTACGTCCGTCCTTTACAACTGCAGCGGTGTCCATGGCAAATTGTTTACCGTTAACGTCAATGTTCTTCTGACCAACGGGGACTTTCACGATCTTTTCTCCTTGAGTAAGCGTTGCGGTCTGGGTGGCGTTGTCCCATTGTACCTGTGCCCCCAAGGCCTCGCTAATAGCCCTTATCGGAAGCATGGTTCGCCCGTCGGCATTAACGAAAGGTTTTACATCGGACTGAAGGGGCTGGCCGTTGATTATAACATTTACGTACTGGGTCACGGTAATAGCATTATTGTTTAATGAAGTCTGACTTGTATGGTTGTTACTGCCTATATTGCTGTTGGTGATTATACTGCCGGAGATGTTAGTGATGGTGTTGGCATTGTTGGTTGTAGTATTTGTATTTTGGTTAACGTTGGAGGTATTGTTAATAATCGTTGCCGGTCCAGATACTCCCGGTGTGGTTGTGCCAGGTGAACTCGTTCCAGGTGTAGTGGCAGTACCAGGTGTGATTTTACATGAAGTTATTGTACCCGGGACCTGGGCACCTTTTTGCAGCACATAGTCAAATTCTACCCCTTCAGGTGTCTCCTTGGTAACTATTAGCTTGGCGTAGGTGTTGTCCTGGCACCTAATTAAGTAGGTCATGTCTGTTAAAAGCCAATCATCTGTATTGACCAGACTTACCGGTTCATCGGATACCGTAGTCAACAATTCCTCTCCCAGAAACTCCACTCCTTTTACTCGAACCATCCAGAGTCCCTGGTACAAAATGAAATCCCTGTTGGCAGGGTCCGTGGTCATATGCCCGGTTGACAGGTCAAAGCCCGCATCGGAATTCGTGCTGGAATCATAGTATGGAGTAAAAACGCCGTGCTGTATGGGCCCCCACTGAATAGTTTGAGCATTGGCAGCAGCTACATTAAATAGAAAAAGAGTTGCGATTATGAAAAAAGAGAAAAATAACTTTTGTTTCAAAATATACACCCCCTTTTTTTGGAGCAGCTTAATTTTGGCCGTGACTTTTACTATTTATCTATACTTACAGATAAATGCAGCACCTCATGGCTATCTCCTTATACTAAATATATTGATCCAATGCAAATTTTTTGCAAAAATTTAGATTCTAAGCCCCAGTCGATAATTATGTCTTTTCTAATTTCTGACACTCAAAAATCTCGACCAAACCCCTAAATACAAAAAAGACCCCTTCGGGTCTTATGTGTAAGTTGAACCATAATATTCCTTCCATTGGGGGGATAAGTTTTCCAAAAGCAATAATATCAGATCTACCAAGTTGCCTGAGCAGAGATTGTTTTTGGTCTCCGTAGATGGAAAATGATTATTTGGGATTTAGCTTGGGAATAATGAATTTCAGATATATAATTCATACATTTCTTATAATTCTATAATTCAATAAAGTGTGCTTTCTTTTCATTTTTTAGATATTCGACTTTGGATTTGCTCATTTTTTTGAGATCTTTATTTTCATATTTATATTTTTTAAACCGTCGATTTGCAGCAGCCTCAGTTCCAAATAAGTAGCGGGTTTTCTTAATATCATTAACATAGAAGTCAAGTTGCCAGTATTCTCTCATACAACCTCTTCCTTTCTAATAATCCCGACAAAAACAAGCCGCCTAAGTATCCAATAGGGGCAACTCCCCTATTTAATTAGGCATTATTTTCCGAGTTTACCCAAGGCCTCAAAAACTATTAATAGCCAAACAGTACCAAAAGCGTTTATCAAACATACCAAACACAACTAAATGGTGCTACTTGTTTCTAAAGACAAGTTTACAGTATGTTATAATAGTTGACAAGAAACCTTTAGTTTTATGAGGTGATAAAATGATTGATCCGTTATCCTATTCACCGGAAGAGATCTGCAAGCTATTAAAAATATCCAAAGGCACGGTTTATGAACTGATTAAACGCGGAGATATCCCTTCTTACCGAGTAGGTAAGAAGATTAGAATAAATCAGACCGACCTACAGGCTTATATGCATGCCAGCGATACAACAGTAAGACCTACCAGTTCTAATATTCAGGTTACATTAGAAAAATTAATCATTGAAAATCAGGGGCTCATTATTTGCGGACAAGATATAGTGCTGGATGTACTGACACGATATTTGGAAAAAAGGAACCAAACACTCCGGTCATTGCGGTCATATGTCGGGAGTATTGATGGCCTGCTGGCGCTCTATAGAGGGACAGCCAGTATAACTGCGGCTCATTTATGGGACGGGGAAACGGGAGAATATAATATTCCTTATGTCAGAAGATTGCTGCCGGGCCAACATACCGTAATTATCAATTTAGTTTATAGAACACAGGGGTTTTATGTAGCTCCCAGTAATCCAAAAGCGATTAATGATTGGTCAGATCTCCTAAAACCGAATGTAACTTTTATTAACCGTGATAAAGGATCTGGGGTCCGAGTGCTGCTTGATGAAAACTTGCGTAATTTAAACATAGATTCCCGCGCTATAAAGGGTTATGAACATGAAGAAATGAGCCATATTGCAGTCGCCAGTGCAGTTGCCAGAGGAATTGCAGATGTTGGATTAGGTGCGGAAAAAGCTGCTTTACAGGTACCTGGAATAGAATTTATTCCACTAAAGAAAGAACGCTATGATCTGGTACTATACAAAAATGATTTGGAAAAATCCAATTTTCAAACCTTACTTTCTATTTTAAAGTCAGATGATTTTAAAGACGAAGTGAATGGTATGGGTGGATATGATACTTCAAAAATGGGCGAGATTGTGGGGGAATTATAAAGACAATATTTATGCTTGTTCCCCGGGGTGTAGTCACCTGAATGTCCACTTCATTCTTATTGCATTACAAAGTTAAAATATTATCTCTCAGCCACTGTCTAAAATATCTCAATTGTTCGTCAGTGCGGAAATAATGCCGCTTCTTTATATTCCATTCCAGTCCTCCTTTAATAAGGTTAACTCAAGAATACGTTTATGTAATATAGATAACGCGAAGTTAAATTCTCAGTTACCGATATAGATGATTTTTTACATCACTATCGTAATCTTGTCAATTCTATTGTTACAGTTTTATTAACCCATATCGTTGTTCATGGATTTGATAAATCGAATATTAAAGTACAGCGCAAATATAGCCAAAACAACAAAGCTCGCATCTTTTGTAATCAGAGCCGGCAACGGGAGATGAATTCCTGCTGATAGCTGAAACAAGGTTTGCATGGGAAGCATAATACCCATAATCATACAAACTGTTAGGAGCATAAACAACAGAACATATCCCATACCGTTTCTTTTTTTCAATAGGTATAAGCAGATAAATACTACCGGGCTGATAATACCCATATCCAGGACATAAGTGATTTCTGTGGTATAAACCTCAATCATTGCTAAAGAACGTTTAGAAATTAATGCACTTATTATATCCGGAAGCCACGCAACAAATAATGCCACTCCGGTTAAAGCTAAAAAAGTGTAAATCCCCTTGTATGGAAGCGTCTGTGTTATAGATTTTTCTACTTCTTTATAGTTAATTCCGACCATTGCTACAATAAGAGCAAAAAAGCAAGCGGAGAAAAATATAATATATAATATATGAAGAGAATTGTAAGTCACACCGAATGCAATGCTTATTGAATAGTATACAAAAATTGAAATGACTGATGTTAAAAACAATCTGCTTCTTAGTGAAGTCCTTTTGATATCCAATATCAATGCAATAATTAACAACGGAACTGCTATAAACAGAATAGTGAAGTCTGAACCACGGAAAATAGGTGCTCTGAAATAAGAATCATGGGCGTAGATGCCGTCTCCGTAAATTTTGACAATATCTCCATATTGATTCGTAACTTCAAAAGCCTCACCGCCGGTGGTATAGAAAACACCTATAGATGTAACTACTATACCTAAAATAACAATTATGAAAGCAAGACTGTATAAAGCTTTATTGTTGGCTTTTTCCATAGTACCCTTCCAATCCTAATACTTTTGACCTTCCGGTGGGTTTAATCCTGCATTATAGGGCTTAATGCTAACTCGAGGCTTATGGCAATAGATTAATAAATTCGTTCTCCTGATAATAACGCTACCATTTTTGAAGCATATTTAACATAGTTCCCATCGTCTGTTTCTATCTCAAGTAAATACTCAAAATCCTCCATTCAATACTTTTCCCCCCAAGCATTGAAAACAGATTGTGTGTAAGCATTAACCATAAGATAATCGGACAAAATCAGTTTCTTCCGTCTCCACACACAATTTTGTAATCATGGATAGCAGGATTTGTTGTGGATACCGGGAGTTTTCTTTGTACAGCGCAGCAAGTATTTTATGGCTATTATAATTAGGCATAGTATAATGTTAATAATTGTTAATAGGCTCAATGATATAAAGAAACAGGAGGTGCCTTTTGT
>JBDKUD010000033.1:0-1906 GCA_039679805.1 Syntrophomonas sp.
ATAGCTGCCTCATTAGCTTCTGCCCCGCTGTTGCAGAAGAAGGCCTTACCCAAACCTGATTCGGTAACCAGTTTTTGGGCTGCCTCCACCTGGGGTTCTATCCAATACAGATTGGAAGTATGCCATATATTTTGGGCCTGTTCCTGCAGCACCCGGGTCAGCTCATTATTACTATGGCCCAGAGCACATACAGCTATTCCCGCCAAAAAGTCCAGGTACTGTTTACCGTTGGCATCCCATACATAAGAACCTTTGCCCTTTACCAGGGCAATTGGGAAACGCCCATAAGTATTCATAACATACTGCTGGCCTTTTGTCATTATATCCTTATTAGTCAATTTAAAATCTCCCTTCAATGTGCCCGCTCAGGGTAAAAACCCCGGGCAATAACCCCTGAAATGCGAAGCATTTCAACAATAATTCAAAATTCACAATTCAAAATTCATTTACTGGTCAACCACCATGGTCCCAATACCTTGGTCAGTGAATATTTCCAACAGTATTGAGTGAGGCACGCGTCCGTCAATAATATGAGTTCGCCCTACCCCTCCAGTTACCGCCTCGATACAGCATTGTACTTTTGGTATCATCCCTCCGGCTATGGTGCCGTTTTCAATGTAGCCGGGAACATTACTTACTTTTAATACTGAAATTAAAGAATCATTATCCTGGGGATTCTGTAAAAGTCCGGGTACATCAGTTAACAGGACCAGTTTATCAGCTTTAATAGCTACGGCTACAGCAGCAGCTACCAGGTCAGCGTTAATATTATAGGTTTCATGTTCTTCATCGGTACCAATCGGTGATATAACCGGAATATATCCATTCTCTATTACTGTTTCTATTATTTGCGGATTGATGCCGGTAACTTCTCCGGTGAAGCCCATGATACCGGAACTGTCTACCGGCCGGGCCTGAATCAGGTTGCCGTCTTTGCCGGAAATACCGATAGCCTTGCCCCCACTGGCATTAATACCTACTACGATTTCTTTATTAACTTTACCACCCAGAACCATTTCTACTATTTCCATGGTATCCCGGTCGGTTACCCGCAAGCCATTGACAAATTTGGTCTCTATGCCCACCCGGTCTAACATACTGTTAATTTCTGGTCCGCCTCCGTGTACGATAATCGGATGCATCCCTACATATTTCATTAATACAATATCTTGCATTACTTTCTTTTTTAACTCGCAGTCGGTCATGGCTGCCCCGCCGTATTTAATTACTACCCTTCTGCCGTAAAATTGTTTTATATAGGGCAGAGCCTCTACCAGAATCTCAGCCTTCTCCATTGCCGAAGTTATCATTTTCTTCCCCCTCCATCAATATCTCTGGATAAATAACACTTCTTCTGTGGTATTGAGAAGCGTTAGCTTCTCTACATTTAATTCATAATTCATAATTCAAAATTCATAATTTCAAATCATGTCCTATACGCCGCATTGATGCGCACATACTCATAGGACAGATCACATCCCCAGGCAGTTGCCTGATAATCTCCGGATTTAAGGTCTACGATAATAAGTACTGTATCTTTCTGCAATTCAGTGCGGGCCGCATCTTCATTAAATAACAAGCCCATTCCGTTCTCAGCCATTTTCTCCTGGCCCAGGTATATATCCACCCGGTCCGGATCAAAGTCAGCCCCGGAATAACCTACTGCACACAGGATCCGGCCCCAGTTCGCGTCTTCACCAAATACTGCCGCCTTGGTCAGATTGGAAGTGGTGACTGAGCGGGCAATCACCCGTGCCGTCTGGCAATCGGGAGCATTAATAACCTGCACTTCGATCATCCGGGTCGCCCCTTCACCATCCCGGGCTATTTTTTTAGCCATATAAACATTTATATAATCCAAAGCCTCTTTAAATATCTTATAATCTTCCGAGTCCGCATCATCTAT
>JBDKUD010000054.1:0-34756 GCA_039679805.1 Syntrophomonas sp.
ACGATAACCCTCTTCATCTTTTTCCATTACCAGACCAGCTACTTTACGAGTGCCAATATCAAGCGCAAATATCTGATTATCCTTCACCCTCACCCCGCCTTTCGGGACTATTTTTATTCAACGCGGAAAACCGGGAACATTCAACACAGACTCGCTGCGCTCGGACACAGATTTTTTCGGATGGACACAGATGAAATGTTAAATATTTACAAGTGTTTATTCGCTAAACAAAAGTTTATACAAGTTAAAAAGCGTCTTTTTCATAAACTAAGACAGAAATTTAGTATCTTTTATGATGATTAAGATATGTTAGCTAAAAAAACATTTCGCAACCTTATCAATAAGAAGATCAGTGTTTATCCAAATAAATCTGTGTCCTTCTGTGTTGAATTTATTTTCTTCTTTGCTTTAATACCGCGAGTGCAAATTTGGGTAGTACCATTTGCCGCTTAAGCCGGCTGGGTTCAGATAGCAAGCGGTATAACCATTCCAGATTCAGTTTTATCATAATTTCCGGTGCCCTTTTCTTATAGCCGGCCAGAACATCAAAACTTCCGCCCACTCCAATGCAAACCGGCACCTCCAATTGATCTTTATATTTCTTAATCCACAGTTCCTGTTTGGGAGCTCCCAGTGCCACCAATAAGATCTGTGGTGCTGCCTGCTTGATTCGTTCTATAATTGCCGGAATATCATCTTGTGCAAAATATCCGTCTTGGCATCCTACTACGGATAACCCCGGATAAAGCAAGGTTAGATTTTGGGCTGCCTTTTCTGCCATTCCCGGCGCAGCTCCCAATAGGAATATGTTCCATTTTCTATTGGCGGAAAGTTTGCATATCTGGTATATCATATCTATACCGGTAACCCGTTCCTGAATATCATATCCTAACTTTTGGGCTGCCCAAACTATGCCTATACCATCAGGTGTAACTAAATCAGCATTGTTTATTATTTCCTGCAGCTGTTGATTATCCCTGGCAACATAAGCAATTTCCGCATTTAAAGTAATGATATGAGAAGGAATACCTTTCTCCACCATTTTTTCAACCGCTTTAGTCGCACTTTGCATAGTCACTTTATCTATATAACAGCCAAGAATATTTGCTTTATTTCTGTTATTCATTGAAATTCCCCTTTTTATTTACCAGAGTCTTTATTGCATTTTATCATTAAATTTGACGCCCTGAAACTATGGGCACAAAAAAACCCGCCTATTGGCGGGTGCTCTGGTTTATTTCACACTGCCTACCTCGTCTATTGCCACTTGAACTGTCTCATCCTCACCTTCAATTACCTTCTGCAGTGATTCATATGCCCTGGTTATGGTAATTAAATCTACCATTTCCTTTACTGCGTTAACATTGGATTCCTCTGTATAACCCTGTAATATTTGGGGGTTGTTGACCAAATTATACGGCTGGTTGGAACGCCAAGTACCACCAGTCTTTTCAAGCGTGGTAAGGTCACCAAAATGCGCAACCTTCAATGTAGCTACTACTTCATCGTTTACGACCACCTGACCGTGTTCATCAACTTTGAAGTCTCCGTCAATAGTGATGGGATTATTATCAATACCAAGAACCTGATATCCTTGATTAGTAGTCAGCAACCCCTGACTCCCTATTTTAAATGCGCCATCCTTGGTAAAACGTTCCTGTCCGTCCGGAGTCCTTACTACAAAAAATAAGGAGCCTTCATTAGTAGTCTGTTGTTCCCCATTCGGAGTTACTATATTATAATTACCGGTATTACCTATAGCCAGATCAGTAGGATTATCGGTCTTTTTCACATTGCCGGTACTATAATCGGTTACTATTCTATCCACCACGGCTCCAGTACCTAATTTACCTATTACTACCGGTGAAATGCTTTTTTCGCGACCTCTTTCATCAGAGGTTGTTTCACCCAGACGACTAATCAACATTTCCGGAAATGCTCTGCATAGGGTAGTATCTTTCTTATATCCGCCAGTATTAACATTGGCTATATTATTAGCAACAACATCCTGCCTGGCCATCTGTAACATCATACCTGACGCGGCAGTATAAATTCCTTTAATCAATTAATGCTCTCCTTTAATTAAAGTTCTTAATTAATATCGGTTTCCCGCCACAAAAGCTTTAATATTACAAAGCCATGGCTATTATCTAGTGCAACGATTCAACACAGAAGGATAGAAGGACACAGAATTTATTGGATTTCCACTGATTCTTTTATAATTAATATAATGCTCCGTCCTTAGAAATTCGTTAGGCGATACATAACTGCAACCATGGCCGCATGGCTACAACCCAACAATAGAAATAGCAGAGAACAATTTTGTCATTTGAGCGCAGCGAAGGATATTTCACTAGTACTGAAAGAAAGATTCTCACTGCGTTCAGAATAACTAAAATGAATTTTGTACTAATTGTCCATGTCTACAGACCAACCCACCTATGACAATTAGTAAACTCTAGTATTTACGTAGTAAAAAATCTGTGTCCTTCATAATTTAATCTGTGTCCATCTGTGTTGAATTTAAGCCGCGTTACCCCCGTCCGCGTAATCACCCTTCGGGTACTACTGATGTGAACTTTGTTCACAATTAAGGTTGCCGAGTTGAATAATTACAGAATCCGGCGCGCAGACCAGACCCGATTTCTAGACAGGGTTGACAATTGACTAAGAGCTTTGCCGGTGCCTCTGGCTACACAACAAATAGCGTCCTCAGCTATGTGTACCGGGAGATTGGTCCGTTTAGACAGCAGAATATCCAGTCCATTGAGGAGAGAGCCCCCACCGGTCATTACAATTCCGTTATTAACAATGTCCGCTGCTAATTCCGGGGGGGTTATTTCCAGGACCTTCTTAACCGCATCAATTACTGCTTCAACCGGTTCCTGTAAAGCCTCCCAAATCTCTTCAGAGGTCATATTTATCGTTTTGGGTAATCCGGTTAACAGATCACGCCCTCTAATCTCCATGTTGTTGTTTATATTTTCATCGGTAATATAGGCTGAACCTATTCTAATTTTGACCTCTTCAGCAGTTCGGTCACCAATCATCAGGCTATATTCTTTTCTTATAAAACGAATAATTGCCTCATCAAACTTGTCCCCACCCACTCGAAGCGAAGTATTACATACCGTTCCTCCCAGGGAAAGAACTGCTATATCTGAAGTACCTCCACCTATATCTACCACCATATTACCGGTTGCTTCAGCTATGTTTAAGCCTGCTCCCAGGGCAGCTGCCAAAGGCTCCTCAATTAGAAATGCTCTTCGTGCTCCTGAGGCCAGAGTAGCCTGTCTTACTGCTCGTTCTTCAACATCAGTGGCCCCGGTAGGGATACATACAATAATCCTAGGTTTAAAGAACCATCTTCTGCCGACAATTTTACGTATAAAATAAGTTAACATTTTTTCAGTAGTATCATAATCAGCTATTACCCCTTCCCTCAGGGGACGTACTGCTACAATATGACCGGGAGTTCTTCCCAACATTTCCCGAGCTTCCTGGCCCACAGCAATAACATTATTGCTGGATTTATCAATGGCCACTACTGATGGCTCATGTAGTACGATTCCTTTGCCCTTTTTAAAAACTATTACACTGGCCGTTCCCAGGTCTATGCCGATGTCTTCTTCGTAAAACAATTTGACGGGGGCCTCCTTATTTATTTTTTAAGTTTATTTTACCTTTATTTATATAAAATGCCTATTCAATTATAACATTGTGTTACCTGGATACCGGCATATTTTTTTCTGGTAGCCTCTCCTCCCCGCAGGTGCCTTTCAGCTTTATTTTTATCTAAAACTTCTTTAACCTGATCAGCCAATTGTTTGTTGATTCGGGGTAGTCTCTCGGTTACATCTTTGTGCACGGTACTCTTACTAATGCCAAAAACTTCGGCTGTTTGTCTTACTGTTTGAGATGTCTGAAGAATGTACTGGGCAACCTTAACTGACCTTTTTCTTATATAGTTTTGCATAACGGTCCTCCCCCCATAATTATTTAAAATATATTCAGGAGGGAAGTAGTAAAGAACCTGACAGGTGTAAAAAGTAGAAACCTGGGTAGTTCAATAATTAATCTGGTAGAACTCAATGTTTTTATAGTAGGTGTTTAGAATCTGCTTGTAATCTTTACCAGCCCGAGCCATACCATTAGCACCCCACTGGCACATACCTGAACCATGCCCATAGCCATTACTCTTTATAATCAGGCTGCCCCCGTCGGTTTTCAGATAGAACCATGTTGAAGGAAGATTATAAATTTGTCGGAATTTCTCCCCCGATATTACTTGTGCGCCTATTTTTATCTCTTTAACTCTTCCCGTGGAAGTTCTGGTTAATATCTCTATTGGGATTATTTTATCTCTGGTATACCCGAGACTTTGGCTCAATTGAGCTAATGTTATACGTGAAACATTTTGGTAGTGTTTGGTACCCCGGCAATATTTACACTTAACTGACTGTAAATAAGGAATGTCTTTTCCCCAACCGTTGAGAGCACTCTCAGTTTGGCCTCCACAAGTGGAATGATAAAGGGCATCAATCGGCTGATTATCATAAATCATTATTTGCCCGCGAGTTTGGGTTACTGCCTTACGTATTTTACTTACCAATTCCGGTTGCCAGTAATCATATTTAGTTTTAGCGATATAGGCCTGACAGGAATAAATATCATCAGAAAGGTCAGCTTGGCGCGGATATTTATGAGATGTCAACAATTTGCGAAGAGCATAAGTACGAGCACACACCGCTTGTGCTTTAAGCGCCTCCAGTTCAAAAGAAGCCGGCATCTCCGCAGCTACAGTTCCTATTAAATAATCTTCCAGTTCTAATTGTAGTACCTGATCATTCTTGGTTAAATATAGCTTGATTTTAGGTTCGGAGAGCTTATCCACAGGCTCTTCCCGGTTCTTTATAGTAAACAATAAACTTAATAATATAATTAACAATATTAAAATATACTTATGATACTTTTTCATATCTTATAAATATGAAAAGAACATGATATACATACCATGTTCCCTCTATATATATTAATTCTCAAATATTTACACTTTGCTGATTCGCGCTCCCAGTGAATTAAGCTTATCTACAATATTTTCATAACCACGATCTATATGTTCACTATTCATTATGATTGACTCTCCGTCAGCAACCATGGCTGCAATAATTAAGGCTGCTCCGGCTCTTAAATCTGTAGCCTTGACTGTCGCGCCGGTTATTTTGGGGACACCTTTTATAACAGCTGTTCTCCCCTCCGTTTTTATACCTAGGCCCATTCTTATTAATTCTTGAACATGCATAAAACGATTCTCAAATACTGATTCTGTTATAATGCTGCTACCGCCAGCACAACCAAGATAGGCCATAAACTGAGCCTGCATGTCTGTAGGAAATCCCGGATAAGGCAAAGTCTTAATATAAACTGGTTTAATAACAGTATTATTATTCCTTGATACTTTAATATAGTCCTCCCCTTCTACTACTTCAGCTCCGCTTTCCTGTAGTTTAGCCGTTATAGCTTTAACATGTTCGGGAATGGCATTTTTTATGATTACATCACCACCACTGGCGGCAGAAGCTACCATATAGGTACCAGCTTCAATTCGATCTGGAATAGGTGTATATTCCGTAGCCCCCAGTTTTTTAACCCCTTCAATTTTTATAAGGTTACTTCCCGCGCCTATAATTCTGCCACCCATACTATTAATAAAATTAGCCAGGTCTACTACTTCAGGTTCTAATGCTGCATTTTCAATATATGTGACCCCTTGGGCCATGGTTGCTGCCATAATAATGTTTTCTGTTGCCCCCACACTGGGAAAATCAAGATACACATGATTAGCTGTAAGGTATTCTGCTTTGGCAACTACATTCCCAGAAGACAAACTTATATCGGCACCCAGTGATTGAAATCCTTTTAAATGCAAATCTATAGGCCTGTTCCCGATAGCACACCCACCCGGGAGAGATACCTTTACAGTACCCCTTCTAGCCAGTAATGGTCCCATAACTAGAAATGACGCTCGAATTTGCCTTACCAATTCATAGGAAGGTTCTGTTATATCAAGTTCACCTTGAATTATTAATGATTCCTGTTTATGCTTTACACTTAATCCCAATTCTTTAATCAGTTTAATCATTATAGTTACATCTTTTATTCCAGGTACTTTATTTATTTTAACTGGTTCATTGGTAAGGAGCGAGGCAGCTAAAATAGGTAATATGGAATTTTTTGATGAGCTTAATTCGATTTTTCCTACTAACCTGCTATTTCCACCAACCTTTAGCTTCAATTTGTATAATCACCTCCTTCTAGTAATCACCAAGTATTAAAGGCGATCCTAAATAAATCCAAGTTGTTCTATTTTCTGGATTACTCCGAATGGCAGCCTGAACATTATATTTTTCTTTACCACCATCAACAGGTTGCACCCATCCACGTAATGAGTTACTGTATCCTGTCATACTGGTAACTTTACCGTCTCTGTAAACTTCAATGGTTCTGGTATCTAGTTTTTTCATAATATTTCTCAAAAGTCTTTCCTGGGAATTATAGTCATAAAGGCTTTTTATTGTTCCGGTATAAAGATAATAAAAGTTAAAATCCATTATTTCTCTCAATTGTTGTTCCTTTTTTTGAAATTCAGGCGTATCTTTTGGTGTAACTAAGGTGACTATATAATAGGTTTCTTTATAACGCTGGTCAGACCGTAAAGTGAAGCTATAATTGATATTATTCTTTTCACAATTGTAATTTAGTTCAGTAAGTTCATTATTGTTATTTTGGATAAACTTATGACGTTGTACCGGTAATTGGAGATGCTGTAATATATGAATTAGGTTCGAATTTAAATCTTTAGAAGTGGAGTTTACTTTTATTTTTGCCCAACAGTCAAGTCGAGATTCGAGCAAATTTGCACCGATAGATGAAAATGATAGGCAAAATGGTGATTGGTTTTTTATTTGATTACCTAAAGAGTAATTTACACTCTGTTCCATTGAAATACATAAAATTATAAAAACAAACAGATACATAGCCGCTCTCCTCATAACCAAACCTCCCTATCATCGATATCATTGATTCTTGCCAGAAATTCCAGTCTTTATTCTGTTCTGGATGGCATAGCCTGGACAGAAACCGAAAAAACCTGACTAAGTCAGGTTTTCAGATATCTATCTTTAAAGGCCATGTTTCATTAATTGAAACATGGCCTTTATTGACAGTCTGAACCTGACTAAGTCAGGTTTATATATACATTTTTTTGTAGATAACTTATTCTTTTCTTTCTTCTATCTTTATGTTCAAATTCTCCTCTATCTTCTCTTCACTCTCCCCATTACCTAATATTGATTCGCCTTGCTTAGGGCTCTCGTCATTTTCCTGCAGGAGCTGCTGAAGATATGCTTCTTTTTTTTGCTTGGCAGACAAGGCTTTCTTTTCGAGCACTATGGTCTGACGCCATATGAGCACACCAAAAATCATGGTTATCAAGAATACAGCGGCAACAAAAACAAGGAATATTGTTTGCATATTAACCCTCCTATTTAGGCAATAGTAATTATGCTTTCTTATATTTTAAATTTTTCAGGTGGGTAAATATCTACATCAATTATTCCCCTTTACTCAATTGGTAAGTCTCTATCATCATAAACTTTTTCTCTCTTTGCCAGCTTTTTCTCTTCCCTCTTTCGCTTTTCTTCTAATGCTCGTTCCTGAACCTTATAAGTCATTTGCCACATAGCTAAATAAATCAGGCCCTTCAGCAGATAATAAATCAAAGTAATTATTATCAGCGTCTTCAACATACTATTCATTTGTTCAGCCATTCCCCCGACATATTTTACAATACAATAATCCCTGAAGCCGGAAGGCATATTGTCTTCCGGCTTCATGTTATTGTTTTTCTATAAGTTTTTCCCCACGGCTTTAATAGAACTAATTATTAGCTGCCTTTAACCTGGCCATCGCGCGTTGTAATGACAATTGTGCCCGTACATGGTTAATGTTCTCATCCCTCTGGGCTAATCTCTTTTCAGCTCTTTCCTTGGCTGCTTTGGCTCGCAGTACATCTATCTGTTCGCCATTTTCGGCAGTCTCAGCCAAAACCCGGGCTACATTATCAACAACTTCAACGAATCCGCCGCTTAAAGCCATCTTTTTTTGTACCCCTCTGCTGTCTTTATATCTCAGTACCCCAATTTTTAGTGCTGAAATAAGAGGCGCATGATTCTTTAATACACCCAATTCACCTTCGACAGAGGGAGCAACCAGGAACTGAACTTCGTCCTTAAAAAGAATTTGTTCAGGGGTCACTATTTCAAGCATGAAGGTGTCTTCTGCCATAGGCTACGCCTCCTTCTTAGCTTTAGCCACAGCAGTATCTATGTTACCTACCATATAGAACGAATCTTCAGATAAATTATCATGTTTGCCAGCTAGAACCTGATTGAATGACTCAACTGTGTCACTAACAGGAACATATATTCCCGGGCTGCCAGTAAACTGTTCAGCAACGTGGAAGGGCTGTGAAAGGAATCTTTGTATCTTTCTGGCCCGGGAAACTATAAGCTTATCTTCGTCACTGAGTTCATCCATACCCAGAATAGCTATGATATCCTGCAACTCTTTATATCTTTGAAGTATTTGCTGCACCCCGCGGGCGGTAGCATAATGCTTTTCACCTAATACCTGTGGGTCCAGTATCCGGGAAGTTGAATCCAGCGGATCAACAGCTGGATAAATTCCCAACTCGGAAATAGCACGAGATAGAACCGTTGTTGCATCCAAGTGGGCAAAGGTTGTAGCCGGTGCCGGGTCGGTCAAGTCGTCAGCCGGTACGTATACAGCCTGGGCTGAGGTTATTGAACCTTTTCTGGTAGAAGTTATACGTTCTTGCAAAAGACCCATGTCAGTTGCCAGGGTTGGTTGATAACCAACAGCTGATGGCATACGGCCCAATAGAGCGGACACTTCATTACCAGCTTGAGCAAAACGGAATATATTATCGATAAATATTAGAACGTCCTGTCCTCCGACATCACGGAAGTACTCCGCAACCGTCAATCCAGTCAGAGCTACCCGCAACCTGGCTCCGGGAGGCTCATTCATCTGCCCAAATATTAGAGCACATTTCTCGATAACACCGGACTCGGTCATCTCACCCCAAAGGTCATTACCTTCACGAGTACGCTCACCAACACCGGTGAATACTGAATATCCACCATGTTCATAAGCAATATTTCTAATCAGCTCTTGAATAATAACGGTCTTGCCAACACCGGCTCCACCGAACAGACCTATTTTTCCGCCTTTAGCATAAGGGCAAATTAGGTCGGCAACTTTAATTCCGGTTTCCAGCAATTCTGTTGCCGGCAGCTGATCTACCAAGGCAGGGGGTCTACGGTGAATTTCCCAGTAATCGGCGGCATTAACTGGTCCGGCTTCATCAACTGGGTTCCCCAAAACATTTAGAATTCTTCCCAGACAACCATCACCGACCGGTACCTTAATTGCGGCTGCAGTATTAGTAGCCTTCATACCTCTGTTAATACCATCAGTAGGACTTAGTGCCACACATCTAACTATATCATTTCCCAGAAGCTGCATGGCTTCCAAAGTAACATTAATTTGAGCCGTGCCCTTTTGTCCTGCATCCTGATCTTCTGTCTTTATGGTAATAGCGTTCATTAGATCCGGTAATTCGCCAGGCTTAAAACGGATGTCAACAACCGCGCCTATAACCTGGGTTACCTCTCCATATGTTAGATTCGCCATCCTCTACTTTCCTCCTTTATTGAGAGCTTCGGCGCCATAAGCAATGTTTTTGCGCTTACTTCTTAAGAGCTTCAGCACCACCAACAATATCCAGAATTTCATCGGTAATTGCCGCCTGTCTTACCTTGTTCATGACCTGTGTCAGATTGCTAATAATCTCACTGGCATTTTCAGTGGCGTTACCCATAGCTGTCATCCTGGCACCAAACTCGCTGGCCTTACCTTCTAACATTGCATGATAAATTTGGCTTCCAATGTATTTCGGTAATAATGTTAATAGAATTTCATCAGCACTGGGTTCATAAATGTAGTCTACTGAATGCTCTTCTCCTTCATCCTTAGGGGGTTCCAGCGGTAATATTTTAGCTACGGTTGGAACCTGTCTAAGAACGTTAATAAACCGTGCATACACCAGATAGACTTCATCCAATTCCTCATTTTCATAAGCATCAATAACATATTGCCCGACTTCTCTGGCATCTGCATAACTAATATTGTCACCCAGATTTACAAACTCTGCTTCGACCCCTCCGCGCTTGCGATAGAAGTCGCGAGCTTTTCGGCCAACAGCTATAATAGCATTTTCAACTTTTCTTTCATCCTGCGCAAAGGCATCATTGGCCGCCCTGATTATATTGGTATTATAACCGCCGCATAATCCCTTATCAGCAGTAACTACTATATAACCCACCTTACGGACTTCTTCTCGTTTAACCAGAAGTGGATGTTTAACATCCATCGCTACTCCTGAGAGTCTGGCTAACGTTCCTTGCAATGTCTCGGTATAAGGCCTTGAGGATTCAGCAGCTTCCTGAGCCCGGCGGAGCTTAGCAGCCGCCACCATTTTCATAGCTTTCGTAATCTGCTGGGTATTTTGTACGCTTCTGATTCTGCGTTTAAATTCTCTTACACCTGCTCCTGCCATCTATCTCACCACCCTAAACCGCAAAAGTGGATTTGAAATCATTAATTGCTTTCTTTAGGTTTCCTTCGGTTGCATCGTCTATTTTGCCGGTGTCTTTAATGGTGGATAATATATTGGCATTAGCACTGCGGATGAACTTCAGAAAATCAACTTCGAATTCGCCGACTTTGTTATTGGGCAGATCATCGAGATATCCGTTAATTCCAGCATAAATGACAACTACCTGCTCTTCCATAGGCATGGGCTGGTACTGCCCTTGCTTCAGTATCTCGGTAACCCGCTCACCACGTATTAGTCTGGCCATGGTAGCTTTATCAAGGTCAGAGCCGAACTGGGCGAAAGCGGCCAATTCACGGAATTGGGCTAAACTCAAACGGAGCTGACCGGCAACGGATTTCATAGCCTTGGTCTGTGCTGAACCACCAACGCGGCTGACTGACAGACCAGCATTGATAGCGGGCCGTTGGCCGGCGTAGAACAGATCGGTTTCCAGATAAATCTGACCGTCAGTTATAGAAATAACATTGGTCGGAATATATGCGGAAACGTCACCCGCCTGGGTTTCGATTATCGGCAGCGCAGTAATTGATCCACCGCCATAGTTCTTACTTAACTTACAGGCTCTCTCCAACAAACGAGAGTGGAGATAGAAAACGTCTCCAGGATAAGCTTCACGTCCGGGTGGACGACGGAGCAACAGGGACATTTCACGATAAGCTACAGCGTGTTTGGAAAGATCATCGTAGATAATTAGTACATCAGCGCCATCACTTTCCATGAACTCTTCAGCCATAGCAACACCGGCATATGGTGCCAGATAAAGCAATGGTGCCGGCTCGGAAGCGGTAGCAGCTACGATGATACTATAGTCCATAGCGCCCATTTCTTCCAGCTTGGATGCAATGCCGGCTATAGTGGATTGCTTTTGCCCGATTCCTACATATATACAAATCATATCTTTTTTGAGTCTCTGGTTAATAATAGCGTCAATCGCAATAGCAGTTTTACCAACCTGGCGGTCGCCAATTATTAACTCACGTTGTCCTCTGCCGATTGGAACCATGGAGTCAATAGCCTTTAGGCCGGTCTGCATAGGTACATTAACCGGGGCCCTGGTGACAACACCATAAGCTACTTTCTCAACTGGTTTAAATGTATTAGTATTGATTGGGCCCTTGCCATCCAGTGGCTGTCCCAAAGCATTTACCACGCGGCCCAACATGGCTTTTCCGGTCGGAACTTCCATGATTCTTCCGGTGGCTTTAACTACATCGCCCTCTTTAATATGTTCATAGTTACCCAGTAGAACAGCACCAACATTGTCTTCTTCTAGATTAAGTACCATTCCGAAGGTCCCGCCTGGAAATTCCAGTAACTCGCCAGCCATGGCTCCCCGTAATCCGTACACCCTCGCGATACCGTCACCGACGTAGATGACTGAGCCTACATTGCTGACCTCGACCTCGGATTGGTAGCGCTCAATCTGCTCTTTTAGTATAGCGCTAATCTCTTCCGGTCTTATACTCATTTATGTGCTCACCCCTATCGAATTAACTTATCTTTGCTTGTTTCAGTGTTTGTCTTAGCATATCAAGCTTCTTGGCAACGGTACCGTCGATTATCTTGTCGCCCATTCGCAACTTTATCCCACCCAGTAGGGATGGATCGACTGTAAGCTTAAGTTGTACCGTTTTGCCAGTAGAGGCAGACAATTTTTCCGCCAGAGATTTTACTTCATCGTCAGATACTTCTTTGGCAGCAATTAAATCTACCTTGGCAATGTTTCTGGATTCATCAGCCATATCCTTATATTCTTCAACAATGACTTCAATGTAAGTCTCACGTTTCTTATCAATAATCATTAAAACAAAATTCATGGTTATGGGTGATACTTGATCGGCAAATACCTTTGTGGCAACTTCTTTTTTAGCTGCGGCAGGAATCAATAGGTGGGCAAAATATTCTTTCAGATCATCAACCTGATTGATAATTTGAACAACCTTCTCCAATTCCTCCTGGTATTCACTGATTTTGTTGTTATCCCGCGCGATGCTAAAAAATGCTTCGGCATAGCGCCTAGCGACGCTCTTGTTTAACATAGTAGATCGCCCGCCTCATTAACAAACTGTTTTACCATGTTTTGATGGTCGGCTTCTGTAACAGCTCTACCCAGCACTTTTTCCGCCGCCATTATGGCAAGAGATGCAGCAGTATCACGGAGTTCAATTTTGGCCTGTTCAGTAGCAGCTGTGATTTCTGCTTTGGCCTTATTTTTCATGTTGGTTGCTTCTTCATTAGCTTTAGCGGTTATTTCAGATTTGGCATCTTCAGCAGCTTTAGTTGCCCGAGCTACTATTTCCTGGGCTTCCTTACGTGATTCAGCCAAGTTGTTCTGCGTTTCTTTTCTTAATTGTTCTACTTCCGCTTTTACTTCTTCTGCATGTTTAAGAGAACCTTCTATGGCGTTGGCGCGCTGTTCCAGCATATTATTAATTGGACCAAAAGCAAATTTGTACAATAAAGCCAGCAATATAAAGAAGTTAACTGCTGACCAACCTATTACATACAAATTGCCAAATGCAGGTGGTGCACCTGCCGGTTGTGGAACTGGTGTGCCAGCAGCATGTTCTGACGCCATGCAGAAGGTTGCAAACCCCATTACCATAACCATGGTTAAAAGGAGGATTAATAACCTCTTGTTTCCTCTCATGTTCACGGATGTGCTACCTCCAATCTCTCCAGGTAAATAGTATTTGAGGCGATAGAGCATTGTTTTTTATTCCTTTGCACTATCGCCCTCAAATCAAAGACAATTCTATGGTTCTTTACATTTTACCAACCAGCATGAATGCAATCAGCAGACCATAAATGGTCAGAGTTTCAATAAATGCCAAGGTAATGAACAGAAGAGTTCTGACGTCCCCTCCAACTTCAGGTTGCCGTGCAATAGCTTCAAAAGCTTTACCACCAGCAACACCCATTCCTATTCCTCCACCGATACCTGCGATTGATACGGCAAGACCAGCACCTAATGCTACGCCCATCTTTTTCCCTCCTTTCGTGCTCGAATGATATTACATTGGAGCCAATAATTTAATTTATTTACTAATGACCTGCTCCACTAGCCGCAGCTATGTAACTAGCTGACAGAATAGTGAAAACTATCGCTTGGATAGCACCCAATAATACACTCAGGCCCATTAATATTGATGGAACTAAAAACGGAGCCAGGAATAACAAATATGCTATTATCATTTCTTCACCAAAGATGTTACCAAATAGACGGACGGTAAGAGATAACGGATGTGCTACTTCTTCCACCAGATTTAATGGTAACATAGCTGGACTAGGACTTATAAAATGATGTAAATAGTGTGCTCCGTGCTCGGAAAAGCCCGCAATATGCACAGAAAAGAATGTCATTAAGGCTAAAGTCATAGTAACATTCCAGTTGCTTGTAGGAGGCTGGAAACCTTCGATGTGAGCAGCGCCAGGAATCAGGCCGCTGTAATTGCTTAGTAAAATAAACAGGAAAAATGCTGTAAGTAATGGCGCCCACTTTTTAGCAATATGTGGCTCATCCATTAACTGGGTAAAAAAATCATAACACCATGTTATAATGGCTTCGAAGCCATTTTGTAAACCGCGTGGTACTAACTGCATATTTTTAGTAGCACAGTATGCAATTATACCAATTAACGCTATTATTACCCACTCCGTAATGACCAAATGATCAACCGGTACTGGGCCCAAATGAATAAAGGGACCATCCCACATTCCAAATATCATTGTCTTTCTCCCCCCCTCCTATAGAGTTTTAAGTATTTAATCCTGTCCCCCTCAGGCTTAACCCAGATCTTAAAACCCACCAGATTAGTTCTGGTAATGAAGCAAATATATTATTTTTGTTCCTCCTTATTTTGTTCGGTATTAGCTGGTCGAGAACTGTCTTCCATGGCTCTTTGCCACATAGCCTTAATCCCTGTCGCTACTCCGACTAAGAAACCGACTAATGTCAGCCATGGTGCGGTGTCAAATCTTCCGTCCAGCCAACGTCCCCCAAAATAGCCCAGCGCTACACAAGAAGCAACAGTAGTAGCAAGATTCATAGCATCACTTAAAGACCTTGCCCAGTGCTTTTTTTGTTGCGCCATTAACTCACCTCACAAAAAATAATATTTTTTTTGAAAAAAATATTACATTTTTATTCATTCGCCAAAAATAGATTAATTCCTTTTAACCTCGATTAAAATTTTCAATTTCTTTTGTTATGTCAGCTATAGGGTAAATTTATAGGTTTATTATTTCATCCGATAAGTAAAAGTTATTCGCGATTATTATATAAAATCCTTTTTCTAAATAAATAAAATTCTGATTCTTTTTGTCGACAGGCATTTTATAGAATTACCTTGATAAGTATCCCTTTTTCTCCAGTTTGGCATAATGGTCCTTTAAGGCATCTTCGATATTTATGTCAAACTGGTCCTGCAACACAAACATCATAGTAACTGCAGTTTGTGCTACATCCAATAATTCTTTGGCCAGTTCGTCAACCATAATATCTTCATCCAGTCTAACCTGTTCCCCGCTCAGACCCCGAAACTTGCCAATCACCCGGGCTAATTCTCCGGCTTCTTCCATAAGTTTTAATGCAGTCGACTCCAGGGTAGGATTAAGCTGGTTCAGTTTGGGAAGCGAAAGAGTTTTTGTAACCATACTTCTATTCTCCTTATGTATAAATTCAATACAGTCGGCTCCGCCGTACACAGATTTATTAAGTAGAATATTATAAATTACTACCTTTCTAGTATATTACATTTATATGGAAAATATTTTTTTAAATGGATAAATATAATCAATAATATTAGAAGTAATATCGATTAAATTCGACTACTTGTACTATTAATATTTTGAAAAATCTGTGTTAATCCTGATAAATCGGGGTGCGAGCTTTGCGAGCCCACCCTGCGGGTACCACTGATGCTCCCTGTCGGTCGCCATTGAATTATTTAACCTCTATCACTTCAAGGCCGGCTTCTTGCATGAAATCCAGGGAAAGCTGATCATTAAAATCACCCCGGTGAATAACTTTGATTATGCCCGCATTTATTATCATACGGGCGCAGATGATACACGGCTGATTAGTGCAATAGATTACCGCTTCTCGAGTTGATATTCCATAATAAGCGGCATTAATAATGGCGTTTTGTTCCGCATGAACTCCCCGGCACAGTTCATATCTCTGTCCGGAGGGAATGCCCTGTTCTTCCCGTAAACATCCCAGCTCCAGGCAGTGTCTCAATCCCCGCGGAGCACCATTATAGCCGGTAGCGATAATCCTTTCTTCTTTTACCAGCACGGCTCCTACCTGTCGACGCAGACAGGTGGAGCGACTGGCAACCAGGTCAGCGAGTTCCAGAAAATACTGGTCCCATCCGGGCCTGCTTTGCTTTATCATCTTTCAGCCTCTTTCTGATTATTCAGCATACAAGGGATACTTATCACATAGGGCTTTAACTATCGACCTGGCTTCATTGAGCTTGCCTTCATCATCAGGATCACTCAAAGCTAAAGAAATAGCTTTGGCCACCTGTTGCATGTCCTCAGCCTTAAATCCCCGGGAAGTAAGAGCCGGAGTACCGATACGAATACCACTGGTTACAGTTGGTTTCTCCGGATCGAAGGGAATACCATTTTTATTAACAGTAATATTAATTGCTTCCAGAATGGCTTCAGCATCTTTACCGGTTAACCCTTTGGGCCGCACATCTACCAGTATAAGGTGATTATCAGTTCCACCGGAGACTAATCTTAATCCATTTTCGACCAGCCCCTGAGCCAATACCTGGGCATTATTCACAATATTTTGCTGGTAATCTTTGAATTCCGGCAGCAAAGCCTCTTTAAAGCATACTGCTTTAGCAGCAATAACATGCATCAAAGGGCCACCCTGATTACCTGGGAATACCGCCTTATCTATGCGCGCCGCCCATTCTTGTCCGCACATGATTACCCCGCCGCGAGGTCCCCGCAGGGTTTTATGTGTAGTAGTAGTAACAAAATGCGCATAAGGAATGGGACTGGGATGTAGCCCTGCCGCTACTAACCCGGCAATATGAGCCATATCCACAAACAAATAAGCACCCACCTCATCAGCTATTTCCCTGAACTTTTTAAAATCTAAAATTCTGGGATAAGCACTGGCTCCGGCAATTATCATTTTTGGTTTGGCCTGTATGGCTATTTCCCTCACATTATCGTAATCTATAGTTTCGGTTTCTTTATCAACACCATAATCAACTATATTATAATAACGTCCCGAAAAATTAACCCGGCTGCCATGGGTAAGATGACCCCCATGACTGAGATTCATACCCAGTACTGTATCACCCGGTTCGACGGCCGCATAATAAACGGCCGCGTTAGCTTGGGCGCCCGAATGCGGTTGAACATTGACATGTTCGGCGCCAAACAATTTTTTAAGTCTCTCCCGGGCTAAATCTTCGGCTACATCCACAAATTCACAGCCGCCGTAATATCTTTTCCCCGGATAACCTTCGGCATATTTGTTGGTCATTACTGAGCCCTGAGCAGCCATCACCGCACGGGACACAAAGTTTTCGGAAGCAATAAGTTCCAGCTTGTAGTTCTGTCTCTTTTCCTCATTGCTTATAGCTTCGGCTAATTCTGGATCAACAGGTCGAACATACTTCTCAATGTAATCCAAATTTTCTAACCCCTCTCCAAATATTTATTTTCCAATGCTGTTATCTTACTAACTCTGCGTTCGTGCCTGCCGGCCAGGAAATCGGTTTTAATAAAAGTTTTTACTATTTTCACTGCCAGACCGCTTCCGGTTACCCGGGAGCCCAGAGCCAGTATATTAGCATCATTATGCTCCCTGGCCAGTTCAGCAGTATATATATCCCCACAAACTGCCGCCCGTATACCCGGAATCTTATTGGCAGCAATAGAGATTCCAATTCCTGTACCGCAGATTAACACCCCCAGAATCTTTTTCTGTAATACTTCCCCGGCTACCTTTTCAGCAAAATCGGGATAATCTACGGATTCAGAAGTGTCTGTACCGCAATTTATTACTTCATACCCTTCGTCTTGCAAAGCCGCCATGATTTCTTCCTTTAGCTGCACCCCGGCATGATCACAACCTATTGCAATTTCCAAATATCTCACCTCTATACCAGTATTGTTTGAATAGCCGGCAATGATTCTATCCACTGCCCGCGGTATCAACTCCTGCAACTGTCGAAGACTCTTTCGATAAGCCTCTAATCCTAACCCATAAGGGTCTTCAATATCTCCCGGTTCTTGTCCGGCAAAATCTTTCAGGTCAAAAATACTATCTGCCTGTTGGGGAAAATGGTGCTTCAAATAATCACGGTGTGCACTCGACATAGTCAGAGTAACATCGGCTTCATTAATCAGGGACTCAGAAACTGATAAAGACCGATGTCCGTTAAGGTCAATATTTTCCTCGGCCATAACTTCTATTGCTTCTTTAGATGCCGGTAACCCATCCCGCGTAAAAATTCCCGCCGATAGGACCTGGAAATTACATGGGTCTACCTGATTTTTAAATTTGTCCAGACACTGTACAAAAAGTGCCTGGGCCATAGGACTCCGGCAGGTATTTCCAGTACATACCAGAAGTATATTCATCACTTCTGCACCTCCTTTAAAATACCATTTTTAATGCCAAAGCAACAAGTATTATTCCGCCAAAAATTTGAGCGTAAGACCCTACCAAACGGCTAAAAATTTTTCCGCCCCGGAAACCCAGCAAAGTCATGCTCCCGGCTACTACTCCCGTTATCAAAACGGTAATAAATAAGGGCATTTTTACTGTACCCAAGCTGAATCCCACTGTCAGCGCATCAATGCTTACGGAAATAGTAAGTATCAGCAGGCTGAGCCATCCCCCTTCGGTACTGATAACATCTTCCTCCATAACTTCCCGGGCCTCACTGAATTTTAAGACTTGCGGGCGTATGGAACGATAGCCCTTCAAAATCATATCCGCACCTATATAAGTTAGTACCACAGCACCCAGCCGGGCCGCCCAAATACCCAGGAATTTACCTGCCGCCAATCCCAGACCCAATCCCAGGAGCGGCATTAATATATGTGATATTCCTACCATTCCGGCAAAGCGCAGTTCATAAGAACGGGATACACCTTTTATTCCCATACCCAGAGAAAGTGAAAATGCATCCGCCCCTAGAACTATAGCTACCAGAATAATTGTTATTAGCTGATCATACATTCTTCTATTTGCTCCTATTATTACAACTTACTAACCCTGGGCCTCTGCTGCTGCTCTGTATATCCGGTCAGCAATAGAGGCTCCTATTCCCTCCAGATCTTCCGGCAGAGGGGCGAAGATCAATACCTTAAGGTTTTGCTGTTCAGCATCTCTTAGTATAGTATAAAGGGAACTGTCCTGCCCTTTTAAATCCAGTTCATATTGCCTCCATATATGGTTATTATTATACGTATTAGAAATATTATAATAAACAATTCCTATTCGTCCACTTGATAAATACTCATCAATCAGGGAACTAAACTGATTCTGATTGCTACTAACCAGGATTTTAACTTTAGTCTGAAAGTGGTGGAATTTTGAGTCGGCTATCTCAATGTCCTGCTGTAAAACTTCCTGCAAGGCTTCAATCCCTATTCCACCCCGGCGTAATACCCGGTAGACCCCATTACTTAGATCGAGAACGGTAGATTCCACCCCGCCGCCAGTGGGTCCGGCATCCAGGACGGCAGCTATACGTCCATCCAGGTCAGCTCGTACATGATCAGCGGTAACCGGGCTGGGATGTCCGGATAAATTTGCACTGGGGGCCGCTACCGGTCCGGTTTTATTCAATAAAGCCAGTGCTACCGGATGGGACGGCATACGCAGGCCAACACTGCTTTTACCTCCTCTTACAACTTCCGGAACCTCCCTCCGCGCCGGCAAAATAATTGAAAGGGGGCCTGGCCAAAACTTGTCCATCAATTTCCTGGCTATAGCCGGTATATTAGTTACCAGGTTTTCCACTTGTTCAAGGTTGCTAACATGAACCAGTAAGGGATTCTCCGGAGGCCTCTGTTTGGCTATAAAAATTTTATTAACCGCCGGGGATGAAAAAGCATAGGCGCCTAATCCGTAAACTGTTTCCGTGGGAAAGGCAACCAGTTCCCGGGCAAGAATTAATTGGGCGGCAATTTCTATTATTTCTTCTTCCGGTTGTTCATGGTTTACTTCAAAATATTTAGTATCGGGCATTATTATCCCTTTCTGGCCTTTACCAGACGATTGCGTCCAGCCAGGTCCTTTATAATCTCCACCTTATCAAAACCGGTCATTATTGCTGGTAAATAAGGGGTCTGCTCCGGATCTATTTCCCAAAGAGTATAACCTCCAGGTGCCAACAAATCAAGGCATTGCGGGGCTAAACGTCGATAGAGATCGAGTCCGTCTCCAGCGGCAACAAGTGCCAGCATCGGTTCATAATCCTTGACCTCGGGCTCCAATTGTGCATATTTTTCCGGTGCAACATAAGGAAGGTTGGCAGTAATTAAATCAAACTTAAGTTCTTCTTGCAATGGGCTTAATAGATCACCCCGCAAAAAAGTCACTTGTACACCGTGCCAATCCGCATTTCCCCTGGCTATGGCCAGGGCCGATTCTGATATATCGGTAGCAGAAATATCCAACCCAGTCAGGTAGTGACCGATGCTGACCGCAATAACTCCTGAACCGGTACCGACATCACAGATTCTATTAATCCGGGTATGGCTGGCCAGCTCTAACGCTGTTTCTACCAACAATTCAGTTTCCGGGCGAGGGATTAATACATCTCGGGATACTTCAAAATCCAGGGACATAAATTCTCTGTGGCCGGTAATGTAAGCTACCGGTTCTCTCCCCACCCTTCTGGAAATGAACTCCTTATACCCGTTACGTTCCTCTTGGTTCAAGGGAATATCATAGTGAGCATACAAATAAACCCGGTCTTTTCCTAAAACACCGGCTAACAAGACTTCGGCCTCAAGCCGAGGTTCCTGTATGCCTTTATCAGCAAAATACCGGGTAGTCCATTCTAAGACATCCTTTATCGTCCAATTCCTGACCACTTATTCCACCTGTTTCAGGCGCTCAGCCTGATCATTTAATACCAGCGCATCTATTATTTCACCTATTTGACCATCAAGAATAGTGTCTAGTTTATGCAGCGTCAGGTTTATCCGGTGGTCACTAACCCGCCCCTGAGGAAAATTATAAGTACGAATCCGTTCACTGCGGTCTCCCGTTCCTATCTGACTTTTCCGGTTACCAGCAGTTTCGGCGTTTTGTTCCTCTTCCATTACTTCTTTCAAACGAGCCCGGAGCACCCTTAAGGCCTTGGCCTTATTCTTATGCTGAGATTTTTCATCCTGACAGGTTACCACTAATCCAGTAGGTTCGTGGGTTATCCGGACTGCCGACTGAGTAGTATTAACACATTGGCCGCCCGGTCCGCTAGCGCAATAAACATCTATACGTATTTCATTGGGGTCAATTTCACAATCCAATTCTTCGGCTTCCGGTAAAACCGCAACTGTTGCTGCAGAAGTATGAATTCTGCCCCCCGACTCGGTAACCGGTATCCGTTGTACCCGGTGTACTCCGGATTCATATTTCAGTTTACTATAAACACCGACCCCGTCCACTACGAAGGTCAGTTCCTTAATGCCGCCAATATCAGTATAATGGGAATCCATAATATCTATCTTCCAACCCTGTAATTCAGCATAGCGAGAGTACATGCGAAAGAGATTGGATGCAAATAAGGCTGCCTCTTCCCCCCCGGTACCGGCACGGATTTCCATAATAACACTCTTATCATCATTAGGATCTTTCGGTAAAAGCAAAATTTTTAGTTCTTGCTCCATTTGTGCTTTCTTATTCTGAAGCTCTTCCAATTCATCCAGTAACATCTGTTTAAATTCGTTATCCTGTTCTTCCTGCAGCATCTCCTGGGAATCTTCAATCTGTTGTATAACTGATTTGTATTCACAGTACTTTTCCACCAGCGGGGCCAGGTCGGAATGGGCTTTAGCATATTTCTGAAATTTAGTTTGATCAGAAATTACCTCTGGTTGCGATAAGAGGTCGGTAAGCTCATTATATTTTTCTTCCAGGCTCCTTAACTTGGGTAACATTTATAATTCCTCCTCAAAAAGGTTGCTCTTTAATTCAACGCGGATTACGCGGATTTTAATATGATTTACGCGGACAATTATAAAATATAGATTCAACACAGATGAACACAGATTTAATTGGATTTACACTGATATTTTGAATAGTGTCAAGCATTTCCCTTAACACGGGGACATTCCTTACTTCGGTTCGCGGAGCGGACCTCAATAGGAAGGTGTGTCCCCAGCTGGAACAGCAAGAGACAAACCTTCCGCGACATTGCAATCTTACTAATCTGTGTTGAATTTTCAAAACCTTATTTACCGTTTTCTACACAGTACTTGCTTGTACAGGTGTACAAGCACTCTCACTGTTATTATCAGTTGGAATAGCCTTCTCTTCCAATACGGCCCGCAAGGCGGTCAAGGCTACCTCCAACTGGCTGTCATCAGGTTCCCTGGTAGTAAGCTTTTGCAGCAATAATCCAGGTGATATTAATATCCGAGCCCATTTTTTATCATAGTATTTACCGGAATATTTTATAAATTCATATCCCAGTCCTGCCACTATGGGGAAAACCGCAATCCGTGACCAAACGCGGTAGAATAGGCTTCCTTCGCCCAGCATGGCAAACACCAGAATTGAGATTACCATAACTATTAAGAGAAAACTGGTTCCACAGCGCGGATGTAACTTGGTGTGTTTACGCGCGTTTTCGACTGTTAACTCCTCTCCGGCTTCATAAGTAAATATAGATTTATGTTCAGCACCATGATACATAAAAACCCGATCTATCTCGTCCATTTTCGAAATTCCATATACATATAAAAGGAAAAAGGTAATTCGTATAATACCCTCGACAATATTCTGAGCCATTACTCCACCCAGAAATCTGCTGGTAAAATGAACTATACCAGTTGGCAATAATACAAAAAGAACTATTGCCATAACAAATGCAAACAGTCCGGTAAAAAATATTTCCCGGGAGCTTAGCTCTTCCTCTTCTTCTTCCAGTGAGATATTGGCAGATTTATTAAGCATGCGAATGCCTACTACCATTGATTCAATAAGTACATATGTACCGCGTAAAAGCGGCCATTTCAGGAATGGATACCTTACCGCCAAGTCACCATTTGGTTCTTCTACCATTTCAATAGTTTGATCTGGTTTTCTTACCGCAACAGCAGATTTATGGGGTCCTCTCATCATTACCCCTTCTATAACTGCCATGCCGCCATATTGAAAATTACTTGCCATAATGTTAAACCACCCACTAAAATAGGCAAAACCTATTCATAATTAATACATAGTAACCTAATTGTTAGATTTATTTTAGAGATGTCTAGTATTTATTGACTAGATAATAGTTATAGCCACTACCTGATTATATGACTAACGCAGACTAATTTCGTCTGCGTTTACTCACTAAGAAAAATAGCAGGAACTTTGCCCTGCTATCTACTAATCTAAACCGTACTTTTTCTTAAATCTGTCAACCCGTCCGGTGGTATCAACTATTCTTTGTTTGTTGCCGGTGTAAAAGGGGTGGCACTTGGAGCAAATTTCTACTTTAATATTCTCCTGGGTAGAACCAACCTCAATTTCACTACCACAGGCACATCTGGCTGTAGTTTTAAAATATTTGGGATGTATTTTTTCTTTCACTGTTTTCACCTCTCTTCGGCAAGGGTTAAATATCTATAAAATACTGTCAATTCTAAAATTAACCGCGAGATTTATTATAACAATAAAAAATTTAAAAGACAAGGACCTTAACCCTCTGCAGGCTAATTTTTATTTACATCTTTCTCATCCGGCTTTTCAATATACCGGTATTTAAAAAAGTGTTGGTTAAAAAAGGCGTCATAATTGGTAAAATATTGGTCCTCTCCTTCATCCTCCGCTATTTTGTTATTAAAAATAAACATCTTGGCATCAAGATTATCCATCATATGTAATAACAAAGCCTCGGGAAACAATGGCTTAACTGGCGAACCATATTCCAATTCCCCGTGGTGGCTGAGAATCATATGTTTTAACATCCATTCCAATTCCGCCGGAAAATCCTGACCCTTCATCCGCAGGCTATTTATGCCGGCACTTACCATCTCAGTACCCATAACTATATGTCCAACCATTCTGCCTTCTACTGTATATTCCGGGGTTACTTTAATTTTATATTCGGCAATTTTACCTATATCGTGCAAAATAGCTCCTACCACCAATAGATCACGATTCAGACCAGAATATGAACTACCGGCCATGAGACATAAATCAGCTACGAAAACAGTATGTTCCAGTAGCCCTCCGGTATAATTATGATGAATCTTTTTAGCTGCCGGGGCACGTAAAAATTCCTTTTTGATTTCCGGAGTAAAAATATGCTCGATTAGTTCAAGTAAATTAGTATCCTGTATTGACGCCAACATCGTTTCGAATTTATTAGTCAGCTCCTCCATACTTATAGGGGGGGTTTTTAAATATGGCAACGGATCTTCATCCAGGTTTTTTATTCTTTTGGCAGTAACCTGGATATGGTTGTTGAATACGCCAGTATCACCCAGCAGCCCGATTACGGTCCCTACCTCATTCGTACCGGCTACTGCACAATTATCCCATACCACCACATCTATTTCACCGGAAGGGTCGCCAATCTTTAAATAAGTCATAGCCTTCCCGTCTTTAGTCTTCTTATGTATCTTGTCCAGAATTAAAAACTTTCCAAAGACTTGCTGCCCCGGGCTGGTATTTTTAATTTCCTTAATATTTTGTGGTCCTTTTTTATCCAATTTGTCCTCTCCTTTTTTAAGTAAGGTGTAAGTCGTGAGGGGTGAGGCGTGAATTATCAAAACATTACCCTTCAACTTACCCATACTAAGTGAATAATTAGCCTATCTTATTCGCCAGGGCGGTGAGGTATATCCATTGTCGCGACGTTGGCAAAGGATTAGTGGCAAGCATCTCGAGTTTGCTCTTAGCTTGATATTTGTGAGAAGTAACACCTCACACCTTACCCCTTACTCCTCACTCCCAATGCGTATATGAGCCTATCTGGACCTGGGGAATTTCCTGTTTAAGCAGAGCCAAAAAATTATTAATACCCAATGCTTCACTATTACTAGGGAAATTTTGAAATAAAAGCTCCGGATCGAAATTAAGATTTCTCATCTGAATCATATTTATAGGATTTTCTCCTATAAAATCCAGCAATCCCTTAACTTCTTCTTCAGTATCAGTAAAACCCGGGAAAACCAGGAGATTAAGGGAAACCCTTACCCCCTTGTCCCGGGCATAATTAATTGAATCCTTCACATCAGCCAGGCTATAATTCCTGGGGCAATGATATTTATTATAGTTTTCCTCCCGGCAGGAGAAGATGGTGACCCGCATACTGTTCAATCCCGCATCACACATCATACTGATACCTTCCCGGTAACCGGCATTAGTATTAATATTTATGCAGCCCCTATCAGTCATGCCTCGTATTTGACGAATAGCTGCAGTCAGGTTAGGAGCATTAAGAGATGGCTCACCTTCACAACCCTGACCAAAACTTATTATCGGCTCCCGGCCATTAATCAGATGTTCCGCCCCCACTTCCACAATCTCCTGAACATCGGGAACAAAATTTAGGCGGTTTTGCGGAGACGAGGCTTCAATATGGCTTTCCGATATACAACCCAGGCAACTGGCATTACAGACATTTATGGATGGAAGGCCTGCTTCCCAGCGTTGATAGAAAATATTTTGAGCGGTAAAACAACCATACTCCAAGGAACATCGGGCCAATTGCCGGAGAATTCTGTTATCCGGATATTTTTTAAGCATCTTGTTAATTCGGGCCGGCAGCCCCTCAGTATTATAATAAGCTGGATGCCACCTGCGATGTTCATCAGTCTGAACTGCTGCCACATATATGCTTTCGTTTTTCAAACCTACGGCAGCATACCCGAATAAAGGCAAGGCTTCAGTATTCTGGCTTACACAAGCCGGGAGTAACGTTCTGGTAAAACCCTGGGGTAACAGAGCAGCTACCGCAGTAACCTTTTCTATATGATCCTGGGGATTATACTCCAGGCAGGTTGTTTTGTCATTCGCATCAATTCCTACCGGCATATAACCCGGTATACTTACCAGCGTGGCTCCTTTGGGCAGTGGTATCATCTCTTGGGAGTCGGGAATTACCCATTCCAAGCCACTGCGTCCCAGCATTAATATTTCCCGGTTTTCAAATACTTCGCCTTTCGGGTTTGAATATAAAGTAAGAAACATAACTTTATTACCCTCAGTTCTTATTTAGCTTTAATAATAGACTATACCCGGACATAAAAAAAGCCCCCATAAAGTCAGTTAGGGGTGAGGCGTTAGGGGTAAGGTGTAAATTGTTTGAGCACGTTCTTCTAGTTCCAACTGCCCCCCATGCCCGCAAGAAAACATTATCGAGCGTAATTCTTTGAATAATGAGAGTATTAGCTTCTCTACATTAATTCATAATTTGCTAATTGAGAGTTTTGCATAATTTACTTTTTTGAAAAAGCCCTTCAGTATACTGTAGATAAAAGAAGATGTCGCTACTATAGATAGTGCCTTTCAAAGACCTTTTAGTTGACTTTTTGTATTATGCAAAATCCTCAATTAATCAAACTGTTAAAAGTAAAGCCAATTAATAAAAAAAATCTAACTCTTTTATTACGCCTAATCCCTTACACCTCACACCTCACGCCCCGTTTTATTTGGGCAAATATTTTATAGGGTTTAATGCTTGACCAGCCTTTTTTATCTCCAGGTGAAGATGTGGTCCGGTAGCATTACCGGTAGCACCTACCGCTGCAATTTTCTGCCCCTTTACCACTTTTTGACCATCAGTTACGTAAATCTTGCTGGTATGAGCATATAGAGTTTGTTCGCCATTATAATGTTCAATAACCACCGTTCGCCCGTAAACCGATTTCCATCCCGTAAAAACTACTTTTCCGGCAGCGCAAGCTCTGATTGGTGTGCCCGTATCAGCAGCTATATCCAAACCATGATGGAAACCTGATTTACGCCATCCGAAGGCCGAGGTTATTATCCCTGTTATTGGCCATGAAAAGAACATTGGTGACATGTTAAAACTTCGGGAAGGTTCTTTTATAGGCACCCGATTTAAATTATCAGGCAGCACCAGTTGATCTCCCACTTTAAGATCATTGGGATTAACGTTAGCATTAAGTCGTACCAAATCACTCGTCCTGATATTATACTGAGCCGCAATCCCCCACATCGTATCCCCGGCCCGGATCACATAGATACCCGATCCAGTACCAGGGATCTGAACTAATTGTCCCACTGAAAGGGTGCTGTTTTTATTCAGGTGGTTTAAAACCATTAATGTCTGCAGATCTACATCATAGCTCCGGGAGATTTTCCACAGAGTATCACCATTTTCTACTCGATATAGTTTTAGCTGGCTGTTAACAGTACTCTTAGGACCCTGACTAGTTCTAAAGCCACCCTCGCTAAGAGCAGCCATAGATGAATTTAAACTCGTAGTCGAGACTAAGGCAACTAGAATAAGTATGCCAAGCCATTTTGTTCGCACTTAAGTTTCACCTCAATTTCTAACAGCGCAAAATTATAAGCACTGTTGACCTCTATTTTTAACAACAATTGAGGTGTTTATTCATTAGTCGGGATAAAAAGAAAGGCAATACCGGTTTTTAATATCCATTTCTCACATACTCGCTGCGGCCGAAAACTACCGGTGCAGCTCTTAACAGATCTTCATTGGATTTGGTTTTTTTCATGGTATCAATCATGATCTGCATAGTTTCCACCGTATTATGTTCGCTAAAAGTCTTCCGTAAATTCCAGGTAAGCTTCATTTCTTCATCGCTAAGAATTAGTTCTTCTTTTCTGGTCCCTGACCTTTTTAGATCAATCGCCGGGAAAATGCGCCGCTCTGATAACTTACGATCAAGTACCAGTTCCATATTACCTGTGCCTTTAAACTCTTCAAAAATAACTTCATCCATTCTGGAGCCGGTCTCTACCAAAGCAGTAGCGATAATCGTAAGGCTCCCACCTTCTTCGATATTCCGTGCTGCACCAAAAAAACGCTTGGGCTTGTTAAGAGAAGCCGGATCAATACCACCTGATAAGGTACGGCCACTGGGCGGAACTACCAGATTATGCGCCCTGGCCAAACGGGTTACACTATCCATGAGAATTACTACATCCCGTTTATGTTCAACTAAGCGTTTGGCCCGTTCCAATACCATATCCGTCACCTTAACATGATTTTCCGGTGGCTCATCAAAGGTCGAAGCAACTACCTCGGCTTTGGTAGACCGCTGCATATCGGTTACTTCCTCAGGTCTCTCATCTACCAACAAAATAATTAACTCTACATCAGGGTGATTGGTCGTTATCCCCTGAGCAATTTTCTGCAGTAAAATAGTTTTTCCAGCCTTAGGCGGGGCAACTATTAGTCCGCGCTGACCTTTTCCTATAGGAGATACCAGGTCGATAATCCGAGTCGGCAACTCTTGCGACGTGGTCTCCAGAGTAAGCCTTTCAGTTGGATATAAAGGCGTAAGGGCATCAAAGTGTATTCTCTTTACTGAATCTTCCGGGGGAAATCCGTTAACACTCTCAACCTTAAGAAGGGCAAAAAACCTTTCATTATCCTTGGGAGATCTGACCTGCCCGGCAACACGATCTCCGGTACGCAGTTCAAATTTTCTAATCTGAGAAGGCGAAACATAAATGTCCTCTTGACTGGGGAGGTAAGCAAAGGGCCTTAAAAATCCATACCCATCGGGCATAATTTCCAGGACCCCCTGGGCCTGCAATAATTCATTAGAGTGAGTTAATCCTTTGGTAATTTCAAATACCAGTTCTTTCTTTCTTAACTTGGAATATCCGGCCAGATTAATGTCCCTGGCTATTTGATAAAGTTCCAACATCGTTTTATTTTCCAGTTCCGAAATATTCAACATTTTCCTCCTTTCAAAATTAAAAGATACAACTAAGCTCTATGTAGATCGGCTTCCTGCCGATAAAGGACACATTACGGCATAATTGTTCCACTAGCTCATCGGGGTTATCTTTTGAGGTATTACATATTTTTACATAAATGATAGGTAAACCCATTATACCACAATAAAATTAAAAGCCAATATCTTCATGGGAAAATAGAATCGGAAAGAAACCACAGGGTGGGCTTCCCATTGGCGAGAAAAATGACAAATCAGCAGCTGGTAGGTTACTAACCAGCTGCTGGTTATAATCCCTATAATCAATATACCAGAAATGAATGAATATTAACCAAAAAATTAACCTTTTTTACGGAAATTTTTTAACCTATTGATACCTGGATTCTATGATCTTTAAAGAGCGGCTTCTTATCCAAAGAATGGTTAGCCTCTATAAACCTGATAGTACCTGATGTATTCCTCATAACTATAGTTTGCGTTACAGCCCTTCTTTTATAATACCTGACTCCTTTTAGAAGGAAAGAATCAGTGATTCCGGTAGCTACAAAAATTACATCTTCAGATTTAACCAGTTCATCGATAGTAAAAATTTTATTAGTATTGCTTATCCCCATTTCATGACATCTCTTGATTTCATTATCGTCTTCCGGCCATAGTTTAGCCTGAAAATCGCCTCCCAGGCATTTCAATGCCGCTGCAGTAATAACTCCTTCAGGAGCACCACCTATCCCCAGCAGCATATCAACTCCGGAATTCTCATAGGCAGCAGCAACCCCGGGAGATACATCTCCATCAGTGATTAACTTGATACGTGCACCTGCACTTCTCACTTCATCGATTATACCCTGGTGACGTTCCCTATCAAGAATAACCACGGTGACTTCACTTACTGCTTTGTCCAAGGCTTTGGCAACTTCACGGACATTTTCTTTAACCGGAGCGTCTAGATGAACGCGTCCTTTGCATTCCGGTCCTACGGCAATCTTATCCATATACATGTCAGGAGCATGCAGCAGGCATCCTCGGGGAGCAGCAGCCAGTACGGCAATTGCTCCTGTCAATCCTTTAGCCACAATATTGGTTCCTTCCAGCGGATCAACTGCTATATCAACTGCAGGAGGAATCCCCGTACCTACTTTTTCACCTATAAAAAGCATAGGGGCCTCATCCATTTCGCCTTCCCCAATTACCACTAATCCATCCAGTGGTACAGTATCAAACATTACCCTCATGGCGGTAACTGCTGCATCATCAGCAGCTATTTTATCACCTTTACCAACCCAACGGGCGGCTGAAAGAGCTGCGGCTTCTGTAACCCTTGCAAATTCAAGTGCCAGTTCTCGTTCCATAATAAAAACCCTCCGCTTCCTTTGAATCCTCCGTTCCCTAAAACGCCTGCTTCCAATCATTCATAAACTTTTCAATACCCGCATCTGTAAGCGGATGCTTAATCATCTGCTTGATAACCAAATAGGGTACTGTAGCAATATGCGACCCTATTTTAGCTGAATCTACCACATGCATAGGATGTCTGATACTGGCCGCAATTACTTCCGTATCAATCATATATTGATTGAAAATAGTTATAATATCACTTAACAAAACCAACCCATCATTACCTATGTCATCAACCCTTCCCAAAAAAGGGCTCACAAAAGCAGCACCAGCCCGGGCCGCCAGCAAGGCCTGATTAGCCGAGAATACCAGAGTGGCATTAGTATTAATTCCCTCAGACCGCAAGGTTTTAATAGCTTTTAACCCTTCCCCGGTAATAGGAACTTTAACAACTACATTATGATGTATTTTGGCCAGATCCCGGGCTTCAGTAATCATCGACTGGCAATCCAGGCTTAATACTTCAGCACTAATCGGCCCATCCACAATACCACAAATTTCTTTTACTACCTGTTTGTAATCCCGTTTTTCTTTGGCTACCAGGCTGGGGTTAGTTGTAACACCCGCCAGGAATCCCATCTCATTAATCTCTTTTATCTCATTTAGATTCGCAGAATCGATAAAAATCCGCAAATATTTACCCCCCTATGCTTTTCCTGAACTGCCAAATGCTCTGATCTTCTGGCGAATGATTTCCACCGCCGCGTCCCGGGCAGGACCCAGAATTTTTCTAGGGTCAATTTCCTCAGGATTTTCTTGTATTTTTTCTCGCATCTTCCATACAAATGCTTCCCTTATATTGGTGTCTATATTAACCTTGCATATACCCAGTTTAATGGCCTTTTGGACAGATTCATCAGGGACACCCGAAGATCCATGCAATACCAGCGGGATTTTGGTTAGTTCCTTGATCTTAACTAAACGTTCAAAGTCCAACTTCGGTTCACCCTTATATTGTCCATGCGCAGTTCCAATAGCTATAGCCAAGCTTTTAATCCCGGTTTGTTCCACAAAATATCTGGCTTCTTCCGGGTCTGTATATATCGCATCTTCATCTTTAACATGGACTAAATCTTCAGTTCCCCCGATTTTACCAATTTCCGCCTCAACGGATACGTTGATAGGTGTGCCTATCTCCAGAACTTTTTTGGTTATAGCAATATTCTCCTCCAGAGAAAGTTTGGAGCCATCATACATAACTGAACTGAAACCACTGCGAATACACTTCACTACCTGGTCAAAATCAGTTCCATGGTCAAGATGCAGAGCAACTGGCACTTTGCTGGTCTCAGCGGCTATTTTTACCATACCGGTAATAAACTCGAGACCCGCATATTTTATAGCCCCCTGGCTGGCCTGCATAATAACCGGCGAATTCTCTTTTTCGGCCGCCTCTACAATAGCCTGAACAATTTCCATATTGTTGGCGTTAAAGGCCCCTACTCCATATCCCTCGCGGTCTGCCTTAAACAATAATTCATTAACTGGAACCAGTGCCACAAAAAATCACCTCTTAATTTGTTTAAAATGTTATGAGACTTGAGAAACAGCCAATTCGTTTACAATATTGCGCAAATTCATTATATCAAAAGGCTTTGTAATACACTTTTTTACCCCTACATCCAAAGCCTTTTTAACTACTTCCATTTCTCCATAGGCAGTCATCATTATAATGGTTAGCCCGGAATGTTTCTCCAGTATTTTTTGGGAAGCTTCTAATCCATTCATATTCGGCATTTTCATATCCATAAGGACTATATCAGGTACGAAGTTTTCTACCTGTTCAATGGCTTCCCGACCATCGGCAGCCATATGAACTTCCCAGTCATCTTTTTTAAATAATTCCTCTAACAATCTCCGTACTCCTTTTTGATCATCCACAATCAATATATTTCCCTTCATATCTAATCCCCCTAAACCATTTTGATTGTTCTATTCTTAACCAAACAACCGGGTTATGGGAATGATGTGCTGAATATGAATTTATCCTTCCCCGTTGTCATCTTAAATAATACCACTACCACAAATAGTGACAACCCTCCGGGAAAGGTAATTTTCCGTCAGGTTTCGTATTTAAGCCTTATGTTTCACCAATAATATAGGCAGTTCGATCCTCTTTCCCTATTTTCACCGCTGTCCCATCTTTCATGTACACACGCTCTATATTACGAGAAACCAGCGTTTTTCTTACAGGTAACTCAACCTCATCACCAGGACTGACTTTTTCTGACAGGGGAATCTCCGCCAGGGCCATTTGCATAAATACTTTTCCCCGAATAGGATATTGCTTACCATTTATACTTACATTCAGATTAAACCGGGATACATTAAAATAGGCCAGTATGATTTTGGCTATTATTTTCAACATGTCCACAAAGCCAGCCGGTTGGTTGGCTGCTCCCACCGCCAGTCCATCATTTAATCCTACCGGAATAACTGCCACCTGGGCATCTCTCTTCAAGCGGTAAGTGCTATTATAACCCAGATAGCTGCCTGCACGAAGCGTATGTACCGAAATTATCCGCGATTTAAATTTATAAGGGTCATTTAACGGAACCGGGTAATCAGAAATTCCCGCCGGATATTGACCGGATAATAAGGTTCCAATCCTGACCGCATCAAGCTGCATTTCCGGGTATCTTAACATTACTGCACTATTGGCACAATGTTTTACAGGTATATTATACCCCTTATGATTTATTTGACTTATAACATCCCTAAATTTTTGGAACTGCCGGTTGGTATAATGCGAATTGCGTGCTGCTCCCCGAGCCATATGAGTATAAATACCTTCTATGTATATTCTATGATTAAGACTTAATGTTTCACATACCGCAATAGTTTCGTCAGCTTGCAGGCCAAACCTTCCCAATCCGGTATCTACCTTTATATGCACCCTTACCGAATGACTTATCCTGGCACTTACCTGATTAATGAGGTTACTGTCATAGGATGAAGCTACTGTTAGGGTAATATTGTTTTCTATGGCTTCTAAAACCTGCTCCTCGCGCACTACCGGGGCAAAAAGCAAAATGTCACATTTTATACCGGCTTTTCTTAACTCCATAGCCTCATATAAATAACTAACCGCAAAAAAATCCACACCGCCATGGCTCAGGATACGAGCTATGTCCACGGCTCCATGACCATAAGCATTGGCCTTAACTACAGCAATTAAACGCACCCCCGGATTGATAAGGCCTTTTACTGCCACCAGATTATTTCTGACCGCATCCACATCAATCTCTATCCATTTATCATGAACTAACTGCGTCACTTTATTCCTCCCGTTCCCTACGGGTTCTAAGTATCTTTCTGGTTACATTCATATAAACCGGTAATACCCGATTCCATACAAAGTAAAAGAAAGATGAGTATACCCGATCCCATTCCCCTATAAATTCAGTAAATTCGCCATTAAATCCCTTTTTAAATCTGTACAGGCCATAGAGAGGATTGCTCTCATCTATATCTCCCGATACTCCTCTAAAGTCATAGAGTGAGCATCCTTTATTTTTAGCCCACTGTATCATTTGCCACTGAATTAGATAATTAGGCATTACATTACGATACTGGTTGCTGGAGGCACCATACAGATACCAGGTTTTTTCGCCCAGAATCAAAGCCAGCGTAGCTGACACCGGTTTTTCTTCATATTCAGCAATAAAAATCTGGGCCATACCATTTTCAACCATTTGGTCCCATAACATTTCGAAATATTCATAGCCACGTATCAGGAAATGATCCCGTCGGGCAGTTTCCTCCAGGATATTATAAAAGGCCTTCAAATCTTCCTTGCCCCGGGCTTCCCGAATAGAAACTCCCTTTTTATTCGCCAGTTTAATATTGTAACGGGTTTTACTATGCATATTTTCTAACAACTTTACTTCTGATGGAGTAATATCCAGGCGAAATACAAACCGGGGCTGAACTCCTGCGAAATCCAATCCGGTTTTGTTTTCCCTAAATCCACATTTGCTTAATATTTCTTTAAAACCCTGACGGGTATTTTCTACGTCCGGGTCAATTTTCAGAAAAATGGCTTTATGATCAAGAGCCACCTTGCGGGCACCTTCAAAAAGCACTTTACATATTTCTTCACTCTCAATATCTGCCACCGGTCCCCGGGGAGAATAAAAAATACATTTCTTTAATCCCGGCAAAGGCAACCGTCTTTTTAGAATTAATAAGGCCGCTCTGATTTCACCGTCTTCCTCCAGAACTAACGGCAAGGGGTCCCATCCCATACCTTTTTTTACTTGTCCCCATTCCCACGTCTGCAAAAAATGACCCCGGGGATGGTTGTTTATAAATTCATCATAACGGTCCTTTTCTTTATTATCGATTATCCTGGTAGTAAACATAACTCTCTCCCTTTTACATATTCTCTGCTAGTTTCGCCATAAATACCAGGCGATATCCATTAATATTTCTTCATTCGTCAGGGTAATGCCTTTATTTTACTGTATTGATTTTGACAAACACAAA
>JBDKUD010000087.1:0-12113 GCA_039679805.1 Syntrophomonas sp.
AAAGGCATTGACGGAGAGAGTACGTTTCAGCCGAACGTTGCAGCGAGCCGGGGATGGTGCAAGCCCGGTACAAAGTAGTCTGAACCCGAAAATCACTCCTGAGCTGCGGACCGAACGAATAATCTAGTAGGCTCCGACGGTTTTCCCCCGTCACAGGGAACGCATATGATGGTATGTTTGTATTAATGGGTGGTATAGCGAATGTCTTTCAGGCTTTCGTCCTTTTATGGGACGAAAGCCTTTTTACTTTTATCAAGGATAATGACTGGAGGAAAAAGCAATGGCAAGCAATGATATGGTAGAAATTCGCTGGCACGGCCGGGGCGGACAGGGAGCTAAGACAGCCTGCATGCTGCTGGCGGATGTTGCTGCTTTAGAAGGAAAATTCGTGCAGGGATTCCCGGAGTATGGACCGGAACGTATGGGAGCCCCTATTACGGCTTTTAATCGCATCAGTGAAAAACGGTGTCCTATCCATTCCAACATTTACGATCCGGACTATGTGGTCGTGGTAGATGAAAGTCTGCTGGACAGCGTCGACGTTACCGGAGGATTGAAAAAAGACGGTGCGATAATCATCAACACTTCCAGCTCTCCCCAGGAGATGCGTTCCAGGCTGCGGGGATGGACCGGAAAAGTCTGCACTATAGATGCCCGCCGCATTTCGGAAGAGTTCCTGGGCAGAAACTTTCCGAACACCCCTATGCTGGCTGCTGCGGTTAAGGTGAGCGGCGTTTTGGAAACCGGGCGTTTTTTAATGCATATTGAAGAATCATTTAAACATAAATTTGCTGCCAAGCCCCAGGTTATCGAGGGGAACATGGCAACACTGAAAAAATCCATGGGGGAGGTGCAGGTAGGGTGATTTATGCGAAGGATATTAATGAACGTACCCCTTGGCAGGAGCTGACCCCCGGCGGGGAGATCTATGAACCAGGAACCGCACGGACCTTCAATACCGGTACCTGGCGGACCAACACGCCCGTTTTTCACGAGGAAGCATGTAAACACTGTATGCTTTGTATTCCATTCTGCCCGGACAGTGCTATTCCGGTGCAGGACGGGAAACGTTTGGACTTCGATTATATGCACTGCAAGGGCTGCGGCATATGTGAGAACGTGTGTCCCTTCCCGGCGATTACAATGATGACTGGAGGTGTGGTCAAATGAACAATCGCCTTTCCGGCAACGAGGCTGTAGCTTATGCCATGAAGCAGATAAATCCTGATGTTATGGGAGCGTTCCCTATCACTCCCTCCACAGAAATTCCTGAATACTTTGCCAATTATGTGGCCAACGGCGAGGTAGATACTGAATATGTAACCGTGGAGTCTGAGCACAGTTCAATGTCTGTGTGCATTGCGGCGGAAGCTGCAGGAGCCAGATCCGTTTGTGCCACTTCATCCTGCGGAATGGCACTGATGTACGAGCTTTTGTATGTGGCGGCATCATGCCGTCTGCCTATTACGCTGGCCTGCGTCAACCGGGCCCTTTCGGGACCAATTAACATAAACAACGATCACTCCGACTCTATGGGAGCCCGTGATGCTGGCTGGATCCAAATCTATGCCGAAAATAATCAGGAGGCCTACGATAATTTCCTCATGGCCATGCCTATTGGCGAACACCTAAGCGTACGCTTGCCGGTGATGACCTGTATGGATGGCTTCATTACCAGTCATGCCGTAGAGAATATCGAGTTATTGGAGACGGATGCTGTACGCAGGTTTATCGGGGAATATAATCCGGAAAACTATCTGTTGAAAAAAGAAAATCCGCTGGCGGTAGGACCGTACGATGTCAGTCCCTATTACATGGAACACAAGGTCCTGGAGGCTGAGGCAATGAAGGCGGCCAAGGCCCGTATACTGGAAGTAGCTGCAGAGTTTGAAAAGATTTCCGGCCGGCCTTATGGCCTGTTTGAAGAATATAGGATGGAGGATGCGGAACTTGCTCTGGTTCTAATCGGATCCAGCGCCGGAACTGCCAAAGCAGCTGTCGATAAGCTGCGGGAGAATGGAGTAAAGGCAGGGCTTATTAAAATCAGAGTATTCCGTCCTTTCCCGGGCGAGGAACTGGCCCGGGCATTGGCCAATACCAGGGCCGTTGCCGTCATGGATAAGTCCGAGGGCTTTTCGGCCAATGGAGGTCCTTTATTTGCCGAGACCCGCAGTGCTTTGTATGATCTAAAGGAACGCCCCTATCTGATTGATATCGTTTACGGCCTGGGCGGCCGTGATGTAAAGACCGAGGATATTGAAAAAGTATTCGGCCGGTTGGCGGATATTGCTGCAACCGGAGAGATTGGGCCAGTATATACCCATATGGGACAGAGGTCAAAGGAGGAGATAGCATGAGCACGGTATATAACCTGAAACAGGAAGTAGAAAAGCCGGTACGTCTCACCGGAGGGCACCGGCTCTGCGCCGGCTGCGGCGCCGGGGTCGTTGTGTCAGGTGTTCTGCGTGCCCTGGATAGAGAGGACCGGGCAGTAGTGGTTAATGCTACCAGTTGTCTGGAGGTCTCCACATTTATGTATCCTTACACTGCCTATATGGACAGCTATATTCATTCTGCTTTTGAAAATTCCGCAGCTACCTGCTCCGGAGTGGAAGCAGCCTATAACGCTTTGAAACGCCGCGGCAAGGTGGAAGGAACCATCAAGTTCATTACTTTTGCAGGTGACGGCGGCACCTATGATATAGGGTTTCAATCTTTGTCAGGCGCTATGGAACGCGGTCATGATATGGTCTATGTCTGTTATGACAATGAGGCTTATATGAATACCGGAATCCAGCGTTCATCTGCAACGCCTCGTTTTGCCCGCACGACTACTACACCGGTAGGTTCTGTGAGGCAGGGTAAGAAACAAAATAAAAAAGATCTGACGGAGATTTTGGTTGCTCATAATATCCCATATATAGCTCAGACTGCCCCTATAGGAAATTTTAAGGATCTGCACACCAAGTCTTATAAAGCCATTTATACTGAGGGACCTTGCTTTTTGAACGTATTGTCCCCATGTCCCCGCGGATGGGACTACCCCATGGCCAAGCTGGCGGAGATTATTAAGCTGGCGGTGGATACCTGCGTCTGGCCCCTTTACGAAGTAGAGGAGGGAGTGTGGCATCTGAGCTATACACCGAAGAAAAAGCTGCCCGTGGAAGACTTTCTCCGCCCGCAGGGTAGATTCCGCCATATGTTCCAGAAAGGCAATGAGTGGATGATTGAAGAAGCGCAGCAATATGTGGATCAAAAATGGGAACGCTTGCTGGAGCACACCGGCGCCTAAATCTCTGTTGAGACTGGGAATAAATAGAGTTCTTAGCATCAAGTTAGAGTTTTAACTTCACCTGATGGTTAACCGCTCCTTGCCATCCGTGGCAATGCGATACTAGTCCATCCGTGGACATCGGAAATCGTTATCGAGGAGCTTAGCGCTGCTCGCGTACCCGCAGGGTGTATCTCCCAATTAAGAAGTGAGAGTCTTCACCCTCCGGGTACGCGAGAGTGGTAAGCTATCGGATAAATCCAAAAAATATGGTATGATAACGTTAAAAAAGGGGGTTTTGCCTGTGGAACAGACAATGTTTACTAATGAGGTTATTTTATCTTGGCTCCAATATTTTTCACGGAACGCCACGATCAACCTGGCAAAACTGAAGATGTTGGACATTACAGGAAAAAATAAGAACCTGATTCCGACCGTTATGAGTAACCGGATAGTGTTAGTCTTTACGGACGCCGGACATCCGGATATTTTCTACGACATGTGGAATGCGGAACTGGGGGACTGTGATATCTGGTACAATGAGGGCTCAGATCCATCCGGCGAGATCAAGCACGACAAGCTCTCGGACATGATCAACCGTGGGATCAATGCTTCTGCAGCTATGTTAATTATGAATCCTAACGCGGTAACGAATTATCACATAGGTATGGAGAACAGCCGTTTCTCCTGTGGCTCTGTTCACTATGTTTGCCGGGAAGTTCGTACAGTTATAATGAATAAGCTCAATCTGGGGGACCAGGATAATATATGTATAATCTCAGGCGAGAGCATCGCGGTGGAGGCCGCGATGATTGCTGCTGAGGGCAGTGTCATTGCTGTGGAATATGACCGCCGGGATCGGAATACCATGAAATGTAATGTTGAAAAATTTGGCCTGAGCAACGTAATAATCGTTGAGTCTCTGGAAGACGGTATCCCGGATAGGCTGCCGGTGCCGAACATAGCGTTTATAGTAGGTTCTCCGAGGATCGGCAGTGAAATAAAGAGTCTGCTGGCCATCAATCCCGCCATGGATTTTGTGATATACACGTTGGACTTCAAAATTCTTACGTCTCTTCCTGCTTTGTTTCGGGAAAACGGCCTGGAGCGCACTGAGGCAATCCATGTAGGGGTATCGCGGGTCAACAGCAAAAACATGATGGAGCCATTTCCAGCTCCCTGGCTTATCTCTGCCAGAAGCCTTAAAGGGTAGTAAAAACGTTGCGGTACATTCAAATAATATTGCGAATAAAGGAAATTAGTCTTGATATCGAGATAAGTACAAGTATTGTTGCGTTTCGGGAATGTGAAACAGTGTTCCCCTTGTCGCCCATCCAGAAGATAGGCTTCAGGTTACCCTAACTAAGTGATGCCCTGCACCAAATTCAAAACATAGACTACGCTCGGACAGACTGGGCTGGTCTTGCTTTTGTACGGGGTTCGACTCCCCACGCCTTCCCCCTTAATATCCTAAATAAAGTTAACAGTAATATGATAACTCTAATAATAGCTGGATTTAAATATTAATAAACAACGCTGAAAGAGAGGTGGCTCTCTTCAGCTTAGTATCTTCAATTCTCCAACAATCGATTGAGTATGATAAAATAATATGGAATAAAGTTCTAAGCATGTCGAAATTAGAGCATGGCGCAGTTTATAGTCATAAATGGATGCCTCTTGTGCTAACAATCGATATTGGAGGGAGATAATATTTTGAAAACAATTGGAAAAAGGTTATTGCTGCTTATCCTGCTTATGTTTGCTGCATTCGCTGCATTTTATGCCGCTCCCTTATATGCCCAGGAGGTGGACAATACCTCGGTAGAACAGACAACGAATACAGAAACCCAATCTGAAAACCCGGTACCACCACAGGGAGAATCTTATGATACACCTCTTTCGGAAGGTGAAGGTAATGGAGAACAGGCAACCCAATTGCCTGATGCCGGGCAGAATTCTTCTGATATATCGGGGGCAGAATACAACCTATCTTCCCTGAGTATTCAATCCAGCCTGGCAAGCATTCCCGGTCGATATTATGATGACAGTGTGGAAATACAATTATGTAATACTGCGGCCGTAACCAAAAACTACAACTATTTTTATGTTGAAAATCCGCAACAAGATATTATGCTGATATATTATCTGGGTTCTTATCCTTTACCTTATGAGCCGAGATTTACCTTGTATAAGGAAAATCAGGAAGAGTGGTTTTGGGATGGGAGTTTATTGGATGCGGGGTGGGCTCAGACTGTTACCTTAAAAGAAGGCCTGAACAGGTTTTCTGTAAAAGATGACATGGAATACTTCTCTATTTATTTTAACATTGTATATATACCGCCGACCGCCAATGCGCAAAGAAGAGGGGAAATAATGCAGGCGGTCATAGATGCCAACAACCAATCTGTTGATGAGGACTCTTTTCTTGCCGCTGAGAATGGTATAAATGCACAGCTGGCGATACCTTACGACAATTTTGAGGATAAAATCAGTCTTTCAGGGATAGAAACACCACTGTCCATGGACAAATATTATAATATTGTTTTTACTGTCCAGGATTCTGTGCAACTTGGCGTGGAGGTAAATGGCGCCGCCGAGATATATATCGATGGGTCCTTGGCGCAATCGCTTAACAGGTCCAAAACCACTATTCCTTTGAATTTAAGTAAGTATTTTACCAAAATCAACGTAAATTATGAAACAACCGGTAAAAACTATCAGATTTGTGTGGTAAAATTACCATCCAGTCTGGATTCGGATATTTACCAGACCATAAGCAATAAAGTTGTTGCCGAAAATGCTCAATGTGTGGACCAGGCCAGTTATGACCAGAGTATAGCTGATATGGAGTCATTCCTCGACCAGACCATCGCAGATATAAAAATAATAAACATTACAGGTTTGGCCGGATATCAAAACTCCCAGCAACCCTATCAAATCTATTTGACTGAGCAAGCGAATCTGTACGTATCTACCTTTTCAAAAGAACCGGCCGCGATCATTTTTAATGGGGTTGACACCGGTACCTTAAGCAATACCTGGAAAGCGGCCAATCTTAATCTTAACAGTGAAGGCAATACTCTGGAAATCAGGTTTGGGAGCGAAATCTACAAGATTTATATTTTTGCCCTGCTCAGCCAGGTAAAGCCAGAAATCAAAACCGCCCTTTACTTAGCGGCCGCAGAATCAAATGCCAGTCTCCCGGATGAAGCAGCTTGCCAGCAAGCCCTTGATAAAATGGCAATTATATACAGATGTAATCAGGAAGGTAAAGTAAGGAAGCTGGCGGCGGGTTATTCCCATTACCTGGCCTTGCTGGAGGATGGGACGGTAGTAGCCTGGAATCAAAACGGGAACCTGTTGGACGTGCCGGCAACGGTAAATAGTATTAAGGATATTGGCGCGGGTGATGACTATTCAATCGCCTTAAAGGAAGACGGCACTGTAGTTGCCTGGGGCAGCAACATGGCAGGAACTTTAAATATCCCCGCCGGCTTGAATAACGTCCAGGCAATTTCGGTGGGACCAAATTTTTGTCTCGCTCTCAAAAATGATGGTACCGTGGCGGGCTGGGGATCCAATCCCTATGGAGTATTGAATATCCCTGCCGGGCTATCCCAGGTGAAAGCCATCTCTGCCGGAAGATATCACGCTCTGGCTTTAAAGGAAAATGGGACTGTGATCGGCTGGGGCAGCAATGATTACGGTGAAACATCTATTCCCGCGGAACTAACCAATATTCAAGCCGTTTCCGCAGGGGACTATCTCAGTCTGCTGCTGAAAGCAGATGGCAGCGTTGCTATTATAGATAGAAACTATCAGTCGTATTATCCAGTTTATCTTACCGGTATTAAGCATACATTTTGTGGTGATGAGTATACAAACTATGCAATTTCAACTGACGGTTCGGTAAAGAAATTCTCCCAGGGGGCTCTTTATAACAACTCTGAAATTGTAAGTCTCGCCGGCAATGGAAAAAAGGCCCGGCAGATTGTAGCCAGCCGTAACTACTATGAAGATGCTTTAATTCTCATGGAAGACGGTACCGTATTCAGCCCTAATAATAAGTATCCATCAATTTTAGCGAGCTTCATAAAAAAACATGCCAGTATCGGCTCTACAGCTATCTCTAAAAGCCACTCCATTTATTACTTTGAAAATCCAAATCAAACCTTAACCGTTAACTCAGATAGCGATTGCCAGGTCAGTTTTAACGGACAGCTACTTAAAAGCTTCACAAATGCTACGGAAGTTTTGCCTTTAGTTTTAATCCCCGGTAAAAATGAACTGGAAATAAGCTATTCCGGTGGTATTTTAGACTATACCAGAAAAGTAGCCGTATTCTATCTGCCTCAGGAAGCAAATGCGCTGTTTAGACAGGCAGTACTTAACCAGGTGATTGCAGCTGATGCAGCTAGTGTAGACCAAAATAGTTATAACAGCGGAATAAATAATATTATGAGCATTAGGGCATTGAGCTTACCGGAATTGGGCTCTACAGTTGAAAAGCCGTATGCTATAAAACTCAGCACAACCGGGCAAGTAAACCTGAGCTTTGCTATGTTGGCGGGCAGCCTGGCCGTGAGTGTCAATGGCACTTCTGCTGGTACCAGCAATGCTTTGTATGGTAATATTCCATTTTCACTAAATCCGGGACCGAATGAAGTAATCGTTCAATATACCAATGGGGCCACGCAAACCTATAAAATGTGCCTGTTCTATCTGCCTTCTGAAAGCAGCCCATCTCTGCAGCAAACCCTGGCAGCAGCGATAGCCGCAGCTAACAGCCGCACAGTAGATGAAACAACCTATCAGCAGGAATCAGCCGGTATTGCTTTAGCCAAGAACCTGATTATCAATAACACAGCACTTGATTTGAATCGGAATTTCCACATACTGTACACCGAAAACAATATTATGAATATGGGAGTAACCACTTATACCAACGCTAAAGTACTGCAGGATTTTGTGGAGATCAAATCCTTTACCCGGGATCATCAGGAAATAACGCTGAACCTCCATAATGGAGTAAACAACCTGGAGGTACAATTTGGCGAAGGAGCCTTCCAGACTGTATATAAAATCTGCGTTTTTTATCTCCCGGCCAGTGCCGAGTCAGGTTTTCGGACCAATATCTCTGCTGCAGTAACCGCCGCTCAGCAGAAGAACTTCGATCAAAACAGCTATAATCTTGAAATTAAAGGAATCATCCAGCGTAATAAATATATAGCATTTACTAACTTCATAGGCAACCTGGATATGAATAGAAAGTATCGCATTTTATATACCGAAGAGCCACAACTGGTGATACAGTGTTCCACGGCTGAGCGTGCTGATATCTCCATGGTAAAAGTGTCCAATGGCTCCGATGTTGCCGGAACAGAGAATTATGTAGTAGTGGCTGCTACCGGTAATTTTACAGTCCCGCTGGTAGAAGGCAGAAATGTACTGCAGATCAGTTTTACCGAGTTTGGAGAAGTAACAACCTATTGTTATGGTATATTCCGGGGGTCTTCGCAATTTGGCCGAATAACGAAAAATAAAATTATAGATGCTGTTGTCAATGCAGATAGTACACTGAACAACGATAATCTAACTTATCAAATTAATTTAATGGATGTCACTAACACCTATTTCCGGAATCTGAACTCAAATTGGTTCAAATGGCTCTAATGGCGGGAGGAATAGCGAAATGAAAAAATGTATCTTAATTATTTTTACTATCCTGGCTCTTGTTTTGTCTTTTCCTAATTTTGCACAGGCGGCAACTGAGCTGGAATACTACCAGCAGGGTGTAGAGTTGTTTAACCAGAGGAATTACGAAGAAGCATTGCATAATTTTGAGGAGGCTGCCAGTCTTAATCCGAATGAGTCTGTATATTATGATTGGCAGGGTTCATGTTTATATTACCTGGTAGCCTTTGACGAAGCCTTGCAGTCTTTTAATAAGGCATTAGCCCTTGAACCTTATTACACAACTTATGAATATAAAGGTGTTTGTCTGGCCATATTGGGGCATTCTGAAGAAGCACTGTCCGCCTTTGATCAAAGCATCGCATTACATCCTTATCAAAACAACTACTTTTGGAAGGCAGCTATTCAGGTCGATCGGCAAGAATTTAAAGATGCCGCCGACACCTACCTCGCTATTGCCGCTCTAAATGATATCAGCATTGAGACTAAAGCCCTGGCTTACAATAATGCCGCTTATGTTCTATATTTGAGCCAAAAATATGCTGAGGCCACGACGGCGGTAGAAAACGGCCTGGCTTTAAAACCTGATAAGGCCAATTTATATAAAAACAAGGGACTTATTCTGGAAGCACAGGGGAATTGCGATGAAGCCCTGGAAAACTATTATCAAGCACTGCAAATTGATCCGGACAATGAAGCCTCTCTCACCGCCCGCAGGAATCTTTTGGCCAGGCTAAACGGAGATGAATTAGACCCGTCCGAATATGTGGAATGGGAGGAAATGAAATTATATGTTCCCCTGGACAAGGTATGGACACTTACGTTCACTCGGCCGGTTGACCTGAAAACTGCACAGAAATATATTTATATTGCTGATGAGGAAAATAATCGGTTGAACCCGGAGATAAAAGCAGGAGATAATGCTAATGAAATAAAAGTTTGCTTAAGCGATGCACAAAGCTATTCACCAGCCAAACGATATACGCTTTTCGTGCCGGCAAATGTAGCCAGTACAAATGGAGTCATAATGATAAATGGTGTAACAATGGACTTTATAACCAAATAAAAAATTGATTACTTACCGTGATAGGCCTTCAGAGGAAGTAATGTCTTTTAAATAAATATTTAATCTGAATGTAAGATATAAAACAAAGAAAGGATGAAGAAAATGTGGGAATATAGATCAAAAAAAGAAGGAAACATCCTATCAGAAGAAGAGCTGGAGCAGGTAACAGGAGGCCTCGAACACCCTAAACCGCCAACTGCTCCCCTAAGTGAGGGCGGGATGTAGAAAGGAGAACTACACCGTAGTAACCGGTGATTCTAACTATTTCTTATCGAAAAGGAAGGGGGGAGAAATTTCAGCTAAATGTCTAAAAATATAAGGAGGTATTTTTAATGAAAAAGATCTTAACTTTAGTATTAGTATTTACTCTGCTTCTATCGTTTACGTCCCTGGCCCTGGCATCTTCACCCGGTATATTTATTAATGGAAAAGCATTAGTATCTGATAGCCCCGCGGTAACCGAAAATGGCCGCACTTTAGTCCCGTTGAGAGCCATATTTGAAGCACTTGGTCAATCTGTTCAATGGAATGGCACAGACAGGTCAATTACCTCAGGTAATATCTGGTTGCAACTCGATAATGCCCAGGCAAAAGTGGGCGACAAGACTATAACCCTGGATGTCCCCGCCAAAGCAATGAATGGAAGGACTTTTGTCCCTTTGCGCTTTATTGCTGAAAGCCTGGGAAAGGATGTAAAGTGGATCGGCGAACAAAACAAAATTGAAATTAATAATCAAGCCGGCACCGCCCCGCAAGCTCAGATACCAACCAAAGTTAAAGCTAATCCCTCCCTGGAGTATGACTTAACCGAGTCATATTATGAAGATGGCACATTAATGGTCAAGGGTATTTTCGAAAATACCGGTAATTGTGAAATAACCAAGATTGACAGTATGCAAATAAAAGTATTTCTGGAAAACGATGATGGCGATTCCATCATGGCGGCTGATGATACATATACCGATCTGGCCTTGGATATCAAACCTGGAGAATCGGTCGAATATATTCTCGAGACCTCCTGCACCACCGAATACACCGATGCTACAAAATGGTGGGATGAAACTTCACCGGGTACATATGAGTATATTGATATCGAATAGTTGAGCGTATGATAACGGCAAATAGTATAACTAAATGTCTAAGTCTTTAAAACTGCACTGCCAAAGATAACTTCTTTGGCAGTTTTAGTTTTAAAAAAACCAAATCAGCTGCATTTTATTGGTTCTTAGCTCTTCAGAAGAAGTATTAATTTGTAATAATACATATGCAGGAACCGCCAATTGCCCCCGGAAGTGGCAATGGAATGTAGAAAGGAGCACTAATGTTGAAAAGTCAAAGAGTTGCGTCTTTGTTTTGTTTTTGTATTTTAACGGCGGCATTTCTGACCTTTGTCTCAGCCTATACTTATGCTGACGGAGTTAAATATGAAAGAGAAGCACAGACCTTAAATGACCTGGGGCTCTACAAGGGAATTTCTGTAGAAAACTTCAATCCTGATCTGGGTTCAGCCCTTAATCGTGAAACAGGAATAGTAATGCTTATAAGACTTTTTGGATTGGAAACAGCGGCTGCAAGCATAACCAATGCCGATGAAATCCTGAGTAAATTCGGTGACGCCGGCAAAATTTCCGGCTGGGCTAAAAATGCAGTTGCCTATGCGGTTCAAAACGGACTGGTTGTTGGTTATCCGGACGGGACTGTTGGCGCTAAACAACCATTGAATGGAAAAGACTACTGCAGTCTAATTTTGCGTCAGCTGGGTTACGCGCCTAACTATTTCCAGGCACCGGCTGAGTTGGCGGCTAAAGGCGGTATTTCTCCGGATAAGATTCAATTATATAGCAATAAAGATTTAATCAAGGATGATTTGGTTGGAATCTCCTATGGATGCTTGAAAGCAGATGACACAGAAGGGACGAGTGTGCTCGAAAACCTGGTTGCACTGGGTGTTGTAGACAACACAAGAGTGGAAACAATTATATCAAATTTACCTGATCTACGTCCTGCCCTAACAGTACCGATATTAACGCCATCTGTGCCTCCAACACCAACCGTATCTCCGTCTGGTTCAGGTCATTCTAT
>JBDKUD010000329.1:0-1705 GCA_039679805.1 Syntrophomonas sp.
CATGCTTTCAGCTATAACATAAATAATGAACATAATAAGGAATTTAGGGTGGTAGGAATGCAACAGTTAAAAGGAATCAAAATATTATTAGTAGACGATGAGCCTAATATACTGCAATTTCTAGAGATCGGGTTACAAAATGAGGGGTTTGAGGTAAAAACTGCCCAGGATGGCATTACTGCAATTACTATGATGAAGCAATTCCAGCCCCATGTTGTAATTCTCGATGTTATGATGCCAGGAATGGATGGCTTTGAAGTATGCCGTATGCTTAAAAAGATTAAGAATGTGGCGATAATCATGCTTACTGCCAGAGATGAAGTGGATGACCGGGTGAAGGGCCTTACGCTGGGTGCTGATGATTATATGGTGAAGCCGTTTAGCTTTGAGGAGCTCCTGGCCAGAATTTATGCCCGGATTCGCAATCAATTTCCCAATTTGTTTGGAGAAGTGGTTATTGAGCCGTTTCACATTGATGACCGGCGTAAAGAAATTAAATACGAAAATCGGGTTTTGGAGCTTTCCCCAACAGAATATGAACTTTTAAAATTTTTAGTTCTTAATCATGGGTTGGTTTTAAGCAAAACGATAATTTTGGATAAAGTATGGGGATATGATTTTGGCGGAGAGGAAAATATTGTCGAGGTGTATGTTCGCTCGTTACGGGATAAGTTGAATGACAAAGACCATCAAATAATAAGAACTTTGCGTGGATCAGGATACCGGGTTGATCTGTCATGACCATAAAAAAAATCAAATCCTATTTTCCTGCTAATTCTCTAAAGGTCCAGCTATTATCCCGATCACTATTTATACTAGCTGTTTTGCTGGTATTAATCGGCCTGTTTCAGTATGTTTTTATGCGAGATGTTGTTTATAGGAATAAAGCCGAAAGCCTTCGCAGCCAGATTGCCTCGATCCCTCGTAATGTCTGGCAGCTGCCGGAAAATGATTTAGAAAATGAAAATAATTTGCCCCCACCACGGTTTTTTATTCCGGACGCCAGCCTGGTATTCATTGATGTATATGGCAACTATTCCGTATTATCAAATGACCATAATAACATTAATCCCCCCATATTGGGCACGAATGAATATTTAGAGGCTTTCGAGAATAAATCAGAGCTGCACTATAAGATTGTTAATGATGCTGCGGGAAAACAACAGTTAGTAGTTTTGCAGCGGATTGGCCGGCCCGGAGAGGTGCAGGGCATCATTCAAATAAGTACTTTAACTAACCCGCTTAAAGAACTTCTTGTTAGACAACTGTTCACTTTCTTGTTCCTTGCACTCATTGCCCTGATTATTGGATTGCTGGCCTTTTTACCAGTACTTAAAAAAACGCTGATTCCTTTATCCAATATGGTGGATACTACGGAACAAATAGATGCAGGTAATTTGGACCGGCGTTTTCCTGTTCAGCAAGGTCAAATAGAAATCGATCGCCTGGCAGAATCATTTAATGGTATGTTGGAAAGGCTGGAAGCGTCGTTTACAGCGGAAAGAGAAACCAAGGAACAGATGAGTCGCTTTATAGCGGACGCTTCCCATGAGCTGCGTACGCCGTTAACCTCCATTCACGGGTTTTTGGAGGTGCTCTTGCGTGGTGCGGCTAATCAGCCTGATCAACTGGATAAGGCATTAACCAGTATGTATGGAGAATCGAAACGTCTCATTAAACTGGTGCAGGGCCTGCTGCTGCTGGC
>JBDKUD010000231.1:0-10680 GCA_039679805.1 Syntrophomonas sp.
CTTTATCAACCGAACGCCGGTTTCCCTCATAATTTTCATCGTTTTATTAACAAACTTTTCAGGATTAATATGTAATAACGGTGTGATTATCAACATCCTTGATAACCACACCGCTTATGTTTGTTAAATTTTGCGATTATAGGCGACGCGTTGGTTTTATAACCTATTAACTTCTTCTTGTGAGTACATTCTAATATTCTTTTCTTTAAAGAGTTCTATGACTTTTTCACTGTCCATTAATCTTAAAACGAATAAGGCATTACCATCAACGTTATAGTTAAAAGAATAGATATACTCAATTGAGACATCTGCCTCTTCAATAATTGCTAAAATATTATCTAATGCACCTGATTTATTAGGTACACCGACGCATACTACATTTGTTTTCTTAACCATAAAGCCTGCATTTTTCATACAATTTAAGGCATTATCTATACAAGCTTCCCTAATAATCAGCCGAACGATGCCAAAGTTGGTGGTATCTGCTATTGAAAGAGCCATAATATCAATCCCATTTTCGGCCAACAATTTTGTCATTTCTCTTAATGTTCCTCTGGCGTTCTCCAAATACACGGAAATTTGTGAAATATACATATCAATGCCTCCTTCTAAATTTTCCTCTTGTCAATGATTCTTTTGGCTTTTCCTTCAGATCTGGGAATGGATTTTGGCGGAACAAGCTGTATTTTCGCAGCAATTCCAACCACTGATTTAATTCTTTCTTTAATACCGTCTCTTAATTTTTCTATTTCTGCTACAGTATCAGAGAACATTTCTTCGGTAAGTTCCACTTGTACTTCTAATTTATCCGTAGATTTCACCCGGTCTACAATTAACATATAATGTGGAGAAACCCCGTTCATACCTACTAATACAGATTCAATCTGACTTGGAAATACATTAACTCCGCGTATCACCAGCATGTCATCGGTACGTCCGGTAAGTCTTTCCATCCGGACATGTGTACGTCCGCATTCACATGGAGTGGCATCCAGCTTACAGATATCATGTGTTCTATAGCGAAGCATTGGCATACCTGTTTTGGTAATCGTTGTAAATACAAGTTCTCCCGATTCTCCGTACGGAAGTGGTTCTTCTGTTACCCGATCTATTATCTCTACAATAACATGATCCTCATTGACATGCATCCCTTTTTTTTCCAGGCATTCAAATGCAACGCCAGGGCCGCCGCATTCTGTTAAGCCGTAAATATCACAAGCATCTATTCCTAAAAGTTCCTCTAAATTAGCTCTCATTTCTTCCGACCATGGCTCGGCTCCGAAACAGCCTGATTTTAATTTCAATTCCTCCGGTTTGATTCCCATCTCCCGAACCGTTTCTCCAAGGAAGGTTGCATACGAAGGTGTACAGCAAAGCATTGTTACACCGAGTTCTTGCATCATCAAAATCTGGCGCGGCGTGTTTCCGCTGGACATTGGTATAACCATTGCACCAACTTTTGTTGCCCCCTGATGTGCACCCAGACCGCCGGTAAATAATCCATATCCATAGGCAACTTGAATAATATCATCCTTTCCCCCGCCGGCGGCAGTAATAGCGCGTGCAACCATTTCTGTCCATACATCAACATCATTTTGCGTATATCCGGAAACAATCGGTTTGCCGGTAGTTCCAGATGACCCGTGTATACGAACAATCTCTGATCTTGGTGCTGCGAGTAACCCATATGGAAACTGATCACGTAAATCTGTTTTTTCGGTGAATGGTAAAAGTCTTAAATCATCTACCGTCTTAATATCCTCCGGCTTTACTCCCTTAGCATCCATACGTTCGCGGTAAACTGCTACATTCTCATATTCAAGCTTTACTGTTTCGCGAAGCCTTTTATTTTGTAATTCACGTAATTCTTCGCGGTCCATACATTCCATTTGGGGATTGTAAATTTTGTGTTCTTTTTGAGTTGTTTTCATTCTTGTGCCTCCGTTTTTAAAATTTTCTCGAGGACAAGATAATAAAAAAGCCCTGTCCTCTGTTGCTCAAAGGACGGGCTGTATATATTTCCCGTGGTACCACCTCAGTTCAATGCCCTCTTGCGAAAAGCATCCTCATCGGGTACGGGAATTACCTTAAATAAAAAAACTTTTTACTATAGGGGCGATGATTACGCGGTACCACCCTACTTAGCAAAAAGCTCTCTCTCAAAGGTACAGGAAATTCCGATACCCTCTTCCTTTTAACGGTAGAAGTATCCGTCCCAACCTACTTTCCTGAATCGTGGTTTCAGCGGGAGACTCCGAAGCGAACTTCAATAGGCCATTTTCTAGGAGTGCTTACAGTCTATGACACTCCCTCCCTGGAGAACTGGTGCCTGTTTACTTTTCTTCATCACAGTCTTTATGAAAATTCTATTGTAAAAAATCATATCATGTGAATATATTTTTTGTCAAACGAAAGTTTAACTATTTGAAACCTTTGTCAGTTGACTTCTCAAAGGATAAGTCCAGCCCTTTTACTGAATAGCATCCTATAGGATTGGTAAATCCTTTTACTTGTTCTGCGCCCAGATAATATAACAGGTCCTTAGCTTCTGCATCCAACACTTTCACGGCACGTTCAGATATTACGATCAGGACTTCGAATAGTTTGCTCAGAGCTTCCACCCGGGATGCCAGGTTTACATCTTCGCCAATCAAGGTGTAATCCATTCGGTCAGGACTGCCGACATTTCCTACAACTGCCGGACCGGTATTTATACCCACAGCTACTTTTAACGGGATAGCCCCCTGGGCTGCCCATATTTGATTTAGGTTTTCTACTTCTTGTTGAATTTCTATAGCAGTCTTTATAGCTCGTTGTACATGATCTTCATAATAGACTGGGGCACCAAAAAAAGCCATTAAACCATCACCAAGATATTTATCAAGAGTTCCTCCGTGACGGAATATGATATTAGTCATGGCAGTTAAATACTCATTAAGCCTTTTAATAACATCCTGAGGGTCTTTATTCTCACTATAAGCGGTAAAACCCCGGATATCACAGAACATGATAGTAACTACCTGTTTCTTTCCTCCCAGGGCAACATCATCCGGATTGTTCATTAATTCATCTACTACATCTGATGAAACATAGCGGGAGAACATGGCTTTAGTTTTACGGCGGGCTATCTCGGCCTGAATAAACTCGGTGGCGGTCACCACTGCATAAGTTAGGAAAATCAAAACCTGAGGCGCGGCCAAATTAAACCATATTCGGTTATACCATAGAATTATTACCAGCCCGCAACTGACGGCAATTACTAGCAGGGCACCAATCAGCCCCTTCCAGGGACCACGCCTGCCAACAGCGAGTGAGGTTATAAATCCGGTCAGTAACAGGAATAACAGGTTAAGCCAGATAATTGTTTTCTTAAACCAGGTATCATTTAAAAAACTTTGCACTGTAGAAGCATGAATTTCCACTCCGGGTGTAGGCAGGGCACCAGTTTTAACCATATTGGTGGTGGTATAGGGAGTGGGCCAATCATCATGGAATGCAGCGGCAGTAGGCCCAACTAATACAATTTTGTCTTTAAAAAAAGAAACTGGTATTTTCCCACTTAAAACATCAGCATAACTGACAGTTTTGAAAGTTGCACTGGGTCCCCAAAAATTAGGTAAGGCTCGGTTGGCGTCATCCACAGGGATATTTTGCTTTTTTATTGTAATCTGTCCGGGGGCAAGCTTTATATCAGCAGGGCTTAACCCTTGTGCTGCCAGAGCTACGGCAGTACTCAATGAAGGAAAAGGGGTGGAAAAGGTATTAACATCAACTAGGGTCATATGCCGCACGGTCTGGTCGCTGTCGGTGGGGGTGTTTACAAAACCAACTCCGGCTGTTCCGGGCCAGAATTTTTTATTAGGCATTTGCAGAGTTTGAACTAATTCACCCTGCTTATCTTTTTCAAATGAAAACTGAGCTGCCAGTATCACCCGGCCATTATTTTTAATAGCCTTAGCCAGGCTTTTATCATTTTCAGGGGTGCTGGAGGTGTCAAATAACATATCGAAACCTATAACTTTAGCTTGCTCCAGTTTTCCTATTAAATCGGCATGAACAGATCTGGGCCAGGGGGGAGGGCCAATCTTACTAATTGATGGTTCGTCTATAGCAACAATTACTATCTGGTTACCGGGGTTTTGTGTGCCCCGTAACTTAAACCAAGAATCGTAAAGAAACATTTCCGGGCTTGAGAATAAACCTAGCATCACAAATACTTCCACCAGGAGGAAAAGAAAAAGCGGTATTAGCCATTTTGACCCTGCAATCGGGACTTTACTACGAGATTTCTTAATATCCGTTGAAACGTCCGATTTTGTTTGGGTGTGCATCAGCTTATCTCCTTTCAAGGCAATTTTAAACCGTCGCTAGCCAATGTTGTGGAAAAATTACGTAGCGAGTTTATCCTTCTGTTTGAAGCACATCCAGGCAGGAAAATCTCAATGGGAGCATTGATACTACAGCCAGTAATATACAAATTATTCCCCATGCCTGGAGAACACAACAACCCATGAAAATAGTAGTTAGAACTCCGGATAAACAATAATTATAATAAAAAGCCGCGTTAATCTTATTAGAATCACCCTCCGGGTACCACTGATGCTTCCTATGGTTCGCAATTAAGGTTGCCGCTTTGAATTCTTCTAATTAATCTACCAAAGAAATGGTTTCACGGGACTTATATTCCCTAATACAAATATTATCGCCTTCTACATAGGCAATTTCGGCATAATTGCTTACAGTATCATTATCTGAGTTACGTGATATTTTATCACCAATTCGAATTTGGCGCGGAGCAAGATTCAGAGCAAAAATAATACTGGCGGAATCTCCATAACAACCAGCATGGGCTATACCTTCCAATTTACCCAGTACGATTATATCCCGGGCCGCTGTGATTTCCGCGCTTTCGTGTACATCTCCCCAAATAATCAGAGAGCCTTCACTATGTATTTTTTGGCCACTTCGCAGAGTTTTACGTATAATTAAATCTTTTTCAATGATTGGTTTTTCTTTAACCATTTCTGTATTGTTAAGAACCATACCGTAATCGAGGCATAGTTTCTGTAACTTTGCTATTTCATGGTAGGCCAGATTCTTAAGCCCATCTCCTCTAAAAATAATCTGTGAGCCTTTGAACAGTTGTATATTGCTTTCAAACTTATCAGTTAGAAAAGCCCGGTAGTCCTCGAAGGTTCCTTCTGCCAGGATAAAAACCAGGTTATTATTAAACCCTTTGATGTTTATTACTGCCAATTTCTTTACCTGCCTTTAAGGGGAATGTTTATGTCCAGCGCTGCATAGCGTCCTTCGCTGACCAAATTAACTTCTGGTTTGCCATCAATTTCCACATGACGGGCTATGACTTCTATTATTTCCTCCTTTAGAACCTCCATCAACTGAGAAGAGGCTCCTATACGGTCATGGGTCAGAACCAACCTTAGCCTATCATTGGCACGATGCACACTGGATGAATCGTCTTTATTAAAAATTTTTTTTAAAAAATCTAACATGGTGTCATTACCTCCCCATTAACTGGTTTGTTTAAAAGAAAGATTGCGTTTAAGCCGTGTCCAGAAAGAATCTTCCTGAATCGGTACCAGGGGGACATTCTCTCCAGTTAGACGGAGAGCAATATTATTAAAGGCAATTGAAGCAGTGGAATGTTCATTAGAAATAACCATGGGTTCCCCTTTATTAGTCGATATAATGACATCCTTATCTTCAGGAATAACTCCCAGGAGATTAATACAAAGGTGCTCCAATAAATCTTCAACACTAAGCATATTGCCGTTCTTAACCATCTCTGCTCTGATACGGTTAACTACCAGCTTAATGTCTTTAAATTCGGCTGATTCCAGCATGCCAATAATCCGGTCGGCATCTCTTACGGCAGAGATCTCAGGATTGGTAACTACTATAGCCTTATCTGCGGCGGCGATGGCATTTTTAAAACCTTGTTCAATACCTGCCGGACAGTCCAGGAATATAAAATCAAACTCTTTCCTTAATTCATCACATACTTTTTTTACCTGGTCTGCTGTGATTTCATCTTTATTTCTGGTCTGGGCGGCGGGCAGCATATAAAGCGCTGTAAACCGTTTGTCTTTTACCAGGGCTTGTTTAATAGTACATTCACCTTCAATTACCTGAACAATATCATATATTACACGGTTTTCCAGGCCCAGGATCAAATCCAGCTTTTTAAGGCCTATATCCAGGTCAATAGCCACCACTTTATAATCCATTTTAGCCAGGGCAGTGCTGACGTTAGCTACCGTAGTCGTCTTGCCTACTCCACCTTTTCCGGAGGTAACTACTATAACCTGACTTTCTACGGGTTTATTTACCATTTTCCAATACCCCTCCTTAGCCTTATTTTCATTCGCTTTTTCGACAAATCTATTTTAATATATTCTAATTCGTGAAATCTTTTAGACACACTCTTAATTGTATAGCATAATTGCTGACGAATAAACTGCTATTTACGGAAAATTGCCCCAGTAAGATGCAAAATAATAAAAAAACATGAACCCTGGAGAGGGCTCATGTAGAGAGGGAATGTGATGGAATTTATTAGATTATTAGATTATTAGGGGGTGAAGGTTAGATATAGTATGTCATATTGGGTCGGATATTGCAATATATTGCAACAATAAGGGCATAAGAAATATTTATGTCGGGTATTGAATTGATTAATATGGCATTTGCTGGAGATTTAATAATTATAAGTGAAAAGTATTATTAGTTAAATCAATCTACCATACCATGGACAGGTGAGAATAACTGGGTAATTTAAACATTGCTAAATTGGTTGTTTCTCGTGATGGGTTTATTGAGTTGACTGCCGCAGTATAATAGTAAGGAAAGAAAAAAAGGCATGGAAGCGTAATATTATTGACAGTAAGTTAAATAATTGCTTCAGATTTAAAAATTAATTTTCTGAGAGGTACTAAGAGCATGAGAATGTTATCAAAGTTAGGGTTACTTCTGGCTGGCTTTTTAATGTTTGCTTTATTTTTTGCAATTGGCGCATCTATTACAGAAACCACCCCGAAAATACTTGTATATGCCACCGGGCTTTATAATTGGAATTATGAGCCCCAGGATCAAACAGTTGTTTATTACAGTGACGGGCAGGAAATGGATCGGATAGGTAATAAAAGAATTTATAGTGAGGATTATCCCCAGTTTTTAAAAGATGCCGTGGTGGCGGTTGAGGACAAACGCTTTTACCAGCATTCCGGGCTTGATACCAAGGGCATCGGCCGAGCTATTTGGATAAATATTAAAGCCGGCAGGAAGGCAGAAGGTGCAAGCACTATAACCCAGCAGTTGGCCCGTACGCTGTTTCTGACGCAGGAAAAGACCTATACTCGTAAAATAAAAGAGATATTTCTAGCTACTGCTATTGAAGAGAAATTCGGTAAAGATGCGATTTTAAATATGTACCTTAATGAAATATATATGGGCCGGGGATGTTCAGGCGTGGCATGTGCAGCCAAATCCTATTTTGGCAAGGATGTTTATGACTTAAACAAGGCGGAAATGACTATGTTAGTGGGGATAATTGCAGCCCCTGAATATTATTCCCCGGATCGCAATATGGAGGCAGTTAAGGAGCGCCAAAGTGTTGTTGTAGATGTGCTGGTGGAACAAGGTTTACTTAGCAGCGAAGAAGGAGAAAGCATTAAAAATCAGAGACTTAGCATAAGGTCCTATGAACCATCCCAGACTAACCATCCGTATTATATGGCTTATCTTACTCAAAAGCTTGAAGAAATAGTGGGGGCCCAGCGTTTATATCATGGGGGCTTAAGGATATATACCACCTTAGATAGTCACATGCAGGATGCTGCCGAACGCGCAGTTAAGAACCAGGCCCGTAGTCTTGCTTACCAGGGGATTACAGCTCATGATATAGCCTTAGTTTCAATTGATCCGGGAAGCGGTGGTATAAAGGCAATGGTAGGCGGAGTTGATTTTAACAAAAACCAGATTAATATGGCAGTAAAGCCCAGACAGCCCGGTTCAACTATAAAGCCTCTGTATTATGCGGCAGCTATGGATGAAGATTTAATTGCATCTGATACCGTGCTCAGCAATAAAACACGGAATTTTAATGGTTATACTGTTAAGAAAAATGGTGGTTCAGACAGGGTTACAGTGAGAGATGCTTTGGTTTACTCCTTAAATGTTGCTTCAGTAGAAGTCCTGAATGAATTGGGAGTTGATACTGCCATGAGCTATCTTGAAAAATACGGTGTTACCACCTTGGATAAGCAGGATAACAATCTGGCTCTGGGATTGGGAGGTATGACCAATGGAATTTCACCGATACAATTGGCATCCGCCTATTCCGTATTTGCTAATGAAGGTAAACGTTATGAATACTATACGATCGATCGTATACAAGATGTTACTGGAGATGTACTATATACCAGCGAACCCAGCCTAGAACGGGTTATTAGCACCAATAGTGCTCAAATGATTGATGATATACTGAAGGATGTAGTTAAATATGGAACCGGTACTAGGGCCCGTATTGCATTATCTAGCGGAGGCAAAACTGGTACTACTGATGATAGTTATAACCTTTGGTATGTAGGATATACTTCCGAATTAGTTACAGCCATATGGGCAGGTAACAGTGATAATAGTATGGTAAAAGGGAACAGTACTTATGGGGGAAATGTTTGTGCTCCTGTATGGCGTAATTACATGAACAGTCTGTATTATAATGACGTACTGGGAGAAAAACCTGCGTCTAACCAAGTTGAGGAGGCACCTGTTGAAACGCAGCCGGCAGAGGAAGAGCAGACTCCAAGCGATCAAACTCCCGAACAGGGAACTCCCAGTGAGGGTACTAACCCTGAACAGACTCCTGTTGAACCCGGGAATTCGGGACAACCGGAACAACCGAATCAAACTGAACAGCCAAGTGAAACACCGGTTCAACCACAGGCGCAGGGTGAAGGCGGAACAGCAGATATACAGCTATAATAATGCATAGATAGATTAGTTACTATTAATGAGTTTTAACGGTAGTAAGATGGGAGTGCATATGAACATAAACATAGTAACGAAAATTCGTTTATTATATAACAATTTACCACTTATTCCACCAGTCAGAACCACTAAATAGCAAAAACCCGATTATTGTCGCGATTAAACCTATTCCCAAACACGAAAGTACTGCAATGGTAAATACAGTATCCATTGTATCACCTCAATACTCTAACCCATAATCTATGTTAACATTTTAGAATAACATTGGGTAGCATTTATTAATATTTAGCAGTTATTATAATATATTCTATTATATGGAATATAGACTGATTTTCTCCTTGACTATTTTAAAGTAAAATCGGGATATATGGTTAAATAAACCAAAAATAAGACTAATTACTTTTAAAAAAAGGGAAACTTTAGGGACTTGTAGAATAAGAGAAATAAGCAGTGATTCACAATTCCAAAAGAATTGCAAGCAAGATAATAAAAGGAGGGGGATATAATGTCAGATAAATTGCATATTTTTGCTGTTTCTGATTCAGTAGGTGAGACTGCTGAAAAAATTGCTGTAGCGTCAGTGCTTCAGTTCAGGGTGGAAAGAAGCATTACACGTTTTTCGCGGGTTACTAAGGAAGAACAAGTGTTGGAGATAATCGATAAAGCAGTCAAAGAGGATGCAATAGTGGTTTATACTGTTGTAAAACCAGAGTTGTCAAAGTTTTTAGATCTCCAATGTAAAGAAAAAGGTGTAGTAGTAATTAATGCTATGGGGCCTTTATTTGCAGCTATTGAAGCAAAGACTGGCTTGAAGCCCGAATATATTACCGGCCTAACTCACAAATTAGACGATCAATATTTTAACCGTATGAAGGCTATCGAATTCACTATTGAACACGATAATGGTCAGAATCTGGACACGATTAAAAACGCTGATTTAATCGTTATGGGTATGCCGCGGACTTCTAAGACTCCTTTAGCTATGCATCTAGCCAACCTGGGTATTAAAGTAGCAAATTATCCTATATTACTTGATACCGCAATACCCCAGGAAATAATAGATTTAAAAGGAAATGTTCCCATGGTTGGTTTGACAATTGATACTGATACGCTGTTGGAGCTGCGCAGAGAGAGAATGCGTAGTTTTGATTTACCTCAGGATATAAATAGTGTAGATGAACTCGTTGCCGAGGAACTTGATAATGCTTATCGAATTTACTCAAAATTAAAGTGTCTGGTAATTGATGTTACCCTGGATGATATCGAAGAAGTAGGAAACACTATTACGCACAAGTTTAATTTGCCATTGAGAGTAAGCCACCATAGATTCTAGTAAAAATTACGTAAAATGAAACAAGAGAGGTGGCAGATTCCTGCCACCTCTCTTGTTGATATTTATGAACTGAACTGACTGAGCTTTACGGCCAGTTCTTTCTTTCTGCAACTGTCACAAAGTTTAATATCGCAATCCATACCTGTTTTATTTGCTACATATTGAATTTCTTCCGTGGTGGCAAATGGTTTACCACAATTACTGCAGCTAACCAGTTCAAAGGTTTTATCCCAAATTACCCGCTGATTACCGGTCTGTTTCATCTCGATGGCACCGGTAGGGCAGATCTCTGCACAGGAACCGCAGCCAATACAGGCGGCTGATGCTTCATCATAGGG
>JBDKUD010000199.1:0-3737 GCA_039679805.1 Syntrophomonas sp.
GGTAACAAGCTCGTATCAGGTAAGGCATGCCCTTTTTCCCATTTTGAGACCGCCTGCCCTGTTACATGAAGAATCTCAGCCATCTGCTCTTGAGTATACCCTCTTTCCTTTCGTAAGGATGTTATTCTTTGTCCTACCTTATTATTATTTAGCATTAAGAAATCTCCTTGAATCAAAATTGTTGGTATCCATGGTTAAATTGTATTCCTGATCACCGATTAGAACCATTGAATGTTAGTTGTATATATATTTATTAATTCAACCTGTAGTTGAGTTTAATAGGTCCGGGTAGGGTTTAGTGCAATCAAACTCGGATTCCATTATTGAATTAAATAAACTTCTGCATCCAAACTACGTCAAAAACAGTATTGTGCTTCTTACCAATTCTTACAAACCTTCCGCATTCCGTAAATCCTTGTTTTAGATGAAAATTTAAGCTGGGCAGGTTGAGGGAAGTAATGTTCGCCAGCAAAGCTTCAATCCCTAATTCTTTAGCCTCAACAGACAAGATATTTAATAGCTGTGTCCCTAGACCCTTTTGGACATGAGGTGGCAGAATGAAATAAGATAGTTCAGCAACATGATTAAATGCTTCCGATGGATGGTATTTACCTAGAAAACCAAAGCCTAAAACAGCATTTGTTTCATCTTCAATAACATAAAATGGATATCCTGTAGTCATTTCTAATAAAGGCTGAAAAGAGTCGTAACTTAATTTCTGATCAAGAAAAGCAGCAAAACTATGTTCTATATAATAGTTAAAGATATCTATTACCGGTACTTTATCGTTTTCAGTTACTCTTCTGAACGTATATTCCATTTTATAAATGCAAACCACCTTTTTTACTATAAATCTTTATTACTAATCGCCAATATGTTCTAGTTTAACGGTTCCAATACTTTCTATCCAGACTTCTATACTGTATAGATCCTGCTATGTTGGATCAGAATGCCAAACAGGATTATTAAGGAAAGCATATGCACTAGCGAAAACCTGAATGAACTAACACTGGAAGAAAGCTGCTATTGATCGTATTGAAGGCGATGCCGTCCAGAAGCTTGAGCTCAAGGTTAAAAACCTTGAGACCCTAAAGGGATTGTTGAAATATCCATCGATACTATGCTTAATGATGAGCAGCGGCAGTTAGTTGACATGATTTATTTCACCGATACCGATAATACAGCGACCGGTAATACCACCGGAACGGCAACCAGCTGCGTAATCATGATGGAGGTTAGACCACTAAAATGAATCGTTTAAACTTGGTTGTCCGAATTCCTTGAGCCATAGAGTCTTGGGGAGGGTTCACTCGGCTAGGCATCCTTCTAGCTGAATCAAATTACGGATTGCGCTCAAGACTAGGCGGATCTTATTCCCGAACGGTGGCTCGACCGCCCGCGCTTTCACTATGTAAATCCACAACCATTTTTAAAGCAATAAAAGAAGCATAAATTTTTCTCATAGGAGATGGTCTTGAAATAGAACGAACCAATGTTTGAACAGACGATACTGGAGGTCTGAGTAGGATATAGAAGAACTATGTTTACAAAGGCAACGTTCTGGGCAATAATTTAACAAGGTGTTTCTCTTACCATAAGATGCCATTCATCGAAGCTTGTAAGGAGGATTAACTTTGAAAGATATAAATGTATCAAACTTGGCTGAAGAACTAACTAAAAATACCAGCGATCAGATGGCTGAGGATATAAGTGTCATTGCTGAGACAATTAAAAAATTAGATTTAAAAAGTAAAGATCAGCTTCAAGCACAAACCATTTTTCTATTACATAAAAACGCCATCGAGCGCAGCCAGCAGTTCACAATTAAATTGCTTCAAAAAGTAGTGGATGAGCTTCGTAAGGATTAATCCTTGGTTTTCACCTTCTCTATTCGCTTTTAAAAGAGCCGTGTTTATACGGGTAACGGCCTGGGTAATATTACCCGCTGGAGTAGACTCCTTGGTATGCTTTAATATACCTTAAATTATTCGGTTGTTTGAGAAATCAGGGTTACTATTGAAGGTTGGACTGCTTACGCTGGACCTGATGCCAGAGTTAAGCCCACCGGTGTCAGGCAGTGTAGCCAACTTATTTAATCTAAAAATTTGGAAAATTGTGGTGCGTTTAGGGACTTAATGAGATAAAATGGAAATAAAAAAGAGGTAATATCTTTGCTTTCTACTCCTCTCTGGATACAAATGATACATGGCTTTTTAGCCGGTTTTACACCGGCATATACGGGTTTGGTGCTGGTTAATATACGTCCTCGTTTATCGAAAGTATTTATTACAGGATTGTTTTATGCGTTATTAGTTTTGTTATTTTGGAGTCTGCAGCTTCCCTTTCAAATACGGTTTTTAGTTTTGACAGCCTTTTTGGTTTTGATTATTGCTTTTATATGGAGGCTGAGTATATTTAGAGCGATAATTGTAGCTGTTCTAGGTACTATGATTTTAGCTTTGGGTGAAGCATTACTTTTCCCTTTATATTTGAAATTAGTAGGAATCGGCATCGAACAGGCTTCGAAAAACAATTTATTGACTTTGATCTCTGCCCTTCCGCAGAATATTTTATCCTTTTTTTTAGTCTTTATTTGTTTAAAATTCAAGTTGCATTTGTTTGATTTTCATAGATTTGAAAGCGATAGCTCGTTCAATTTAACCGGAAAACGTTTAAGTTTGGTTTTGGGATTGTTTGTCTCTATGGTTGTATTATTAATTTTACAAATTTTATGCAATGTTACCATTTTTACCATGAAAGACTATAATATTTTTCCCCAGGAAGTGGTGGGGATTTTTTCGAACATTATACTAATACTGGTTTGCATTACTGCCGCTTTACTGGTGGCTCAAATCTTGGAGCTTACCCAGAAGGAAAGCCAGTATATAATACAGTCCTCGTATGTGGAAACGTTTGACGAACTTTATACTGCGATTCATAGTCAACGGCACGATCTTGCCAACCATTTACAGGTGCTTTACGGTTTCCTGCAGATGGGAAATTTAAACGAAGTCAGGCAGTACCTGGAAGAAATGTTGGGAGAAAGCGTCAGTTCAAATAAGCTTATCGACAGTGGAAGCCCCGGATTATCAGCTTTATTATATATTAAATCAGGTGTTGCCATGATCAATGAAATAGATTTCAGGGTGGACATTCAAGATAAAGTTGATCAGATTGATATTTCGCCTTACGATCTCAACCGTATTATTGGCAATATCATTAATAACGCCTTCGATTACGTATTGAAATTAGATAAAGAAAACCGAATAGTACATATTGAAGTGAAAGAGGTGGAATCATTTTACTTAATTGAAATTGCCAACTTTGGTCAAATTGAAGAGGAAATCCGTAAGAGAATTTTTGAAAAGGGGTTTAGCACCAAAGTAGGGGAACACTCCGGTCTGGGGCTCTATATTGTTGAGGACCTGGTTCAAAAATACGGAGGTCTTATCGAAGTAATAAGCAGAGATGATAGGGTAGTTTTTTCTTTGCGTTTGCCTAAGAAAAAACCGGAGACGATTAATAGCGTACCAATTAGCAGTAAAAATAAGCGATTTTCTAGCCGGGAATTCAAACTACCAGGGTAATAAGGATGAAATTTGATAGAATCAGACTAGCTTTTCCAATACTTCCGATCCAGACTACGGTACTGCAGGGCTTCGCCTAGATGCTGCAATTGAATATTTTCGGAAGCTTCCATGTCGGCAATTGTACGGGCGATTTTAAGAATCCGATCA
>JBDKUD010000067.1:0-2656 GCA_039679805.1 Syntrophomonas sp.
TCCCGTGAGCCTGGTTTTTTCAGACTTGAGCCGGCACTCGCCGTAGCCCTGATAGTTTATCTGCGCTTTAACGCTTCCTCTGGCTCTTACCTGATAAGGTTTTTCGGGCGGCAGGTTTTCCCCTTCCATAAACGGGTTGACTGAAGGAAAAACGATGCCGGAGATCAGTATATCACCGCGGGCTACGACATCCCCTTCCTTGACTGCCGCTTGCCCATCCAAAACCAGTACTTCCTTTATTATCCCCGACTTGGCTGCCACCATGTGGCAGGCCCCGTTTATTTCGTTCTGCGGAAACACCTTTTCCACCACTTCAATATTGGCCTTTACTCCCTTGATATCAACTTTCACATAAGCCAATTGACTTAATTCCTTTAACATAGCTTTCTCAACTTCGCTTCTGCTAAACCCCCACCTTGCTGCCCCCTCGTAAACTCCGTACTTGGCGGCGGTATTAAGTATGCTTGCCCTATCTACCTGCCGGTTGCCGCTCACCTCAACAAACCAAATAAAAGATGACAGCAAATATAAAGCGGCTACAAAGATCAAAGCCCCCCCCAAAAAACCCAACCGCCGCTTAAATACTCCCTTAAAAAATGGAAATCCCTGTTTAACGGTGGTTTCCATTACATAGCCGTTTTCATCGCAAATGTTTTTCAGAGCCTCATAACCGCTGGCCTTGACTTTTAGAATGATGCTGTCATAGTCTTTCTTGATATCCCAGATATATATACCCCGGCTCAGAGCCATATTAATTATCTTTTCCTGTTTCTCCCCCCTTATCTTAACCCCTATAATTCCTCCCAGCTGATCAAAAAAGCGTTTAGCCATAATCCACCTCTTTTCGGTTTAATCCAGATATTTGACTGAATATATTTCGCCATGCACGGACATTTCGTCGGGCATCAGATTTTTTATTTCAAGGTTGTCGCCTTCAATTTCCAGGTACCCCCGGCTAAGATTTATTCTTAAACGATTAATACTGAATTCAATAATTCCTCTATGATTTTCCAAATACAATTCATTTCGCCCCAGTAAGGTGACTTTGGGCAGGTCCAATACGAGGTCTTTGGGAATCTCCAGAAATTCTGTCATAGCGCGGTTGATTACTTCTCTTCGCCGGTCCATTACCTTCCCTCCTTAAAATTAAAACCCTTGTCACCAAAATATATGAGTTTGGCTGATACAAAATTCTCAAACGCGCTTTAAAAGGAAACTGCAATGCCGCAAAAGAGATATAAATTGAAAAACTGATTACTGACCATTGCGAATTATTTGGATTTATGGCGAAAAAAAATTGTGTCATGTGAAATAAATTTCATATTTGCTTGTGCCCGCCGGCAACGGGGGTTAATATATAATGAATGAATGTTTTAATGAAAGGGGAAAGAAATGACACCGATTATCGGCTTCGTTGGCTATTCAAATTCAGGAAAAACATTGGTTGTAGCCAGTATGATTAAAATACTGAGCAGCCGGGGATACCGGGTGGCATCTTTAAAGCACGCCAGTCACGGTTACGATATGGATGTTCCGGGGAAGGACTCTTGGCAGCATTATGAATCGGGAGCGGAAAAAGTTGTGGTAGTGGGTCCCTCGTCATTTATGGTTCACCAACGTTGTTCCGCGCCCCCCGCTTTAAACGATATTTTGAGCATGGTTAACGATGTTGACATAATACTCCTTGAAGGTTTTAAAAGCGAACCAGTGCCTAAAGTTGTAATAATACGGGAAGAAGTTCAAACCGAGGTAATTAAAATAGACAGTGAAGCCCTGGCAGTAGTCAGTGATATGGCTCTCAAGCTCGACATCCCCATTTTTTCGTTTGAACAGCTTGATTTACTTGCTGATTATTTGCTGGATGTAGTACCGTCGATCAATAATTAATAAACCATACTTATAACTTATGCTTAGCTCGTCTATTCCTTCGGTTAATACATGCTAAAAAACTATAATTTCTAAAAAATTTAGCAGGAAAAAGGCTAAATAAATAGAATTAATATATAAATTGTATGCATCTAAACATAATATTTGAGTTCGTTAAAAAATAATATTTTATATATACTCCGAGTTGCTCCTCCTAAAGCATTAAGCCATGGATGTGCAACCTATGGGTTGAGCTGGAAACGGTTTTGCCTTTCCGTATTGTGAGAAGGAGTACACAAAAAATTGTTCGGTTTTTATATCGTGACAGGTGTGCTCGCTTGCTGACACATCTGTTTTTTATTCTTGTGAAACATTGGACATAGGATTATTGGATTACAAATTTACGATTTAGATTTATAATTTAATATTTTTCACTCCAAGCCGGTGGACCTAAGGATAATTATCTATGGTTCTGCGGCCTATGGGTTGAGCTGGAAACGGTTTTGCCTTCCCGTATTGTGAGAAGGAGTACGCAAAAAATTGTTCGGTTTGAATACCGCAACAGGTGTGCTTGCTTGCTTACACACCTGTTTTAGTTTTTTTAGGGGTTCTTATAAAAGTTAGTTAACGAGTCCTTATTTGCCAAACCCAATACCATTAGCGGAAAATTTCATAATTCAAAATTAACTTTGGCTCCAAGCCGGTTAACCTAAGGATTAATCTATGGTTTTACGGCCCGATGGGTAAAGTGGGAAACGACTTTGCCTTCCCGTATTGTGAGAACGAGTGC
>JBDKUD010000289.1:0-2928 GCA_039679805.1 Syntrophomonas sp.
GAGGTTGCCACACGACAGGAGTCGTGCGGCAGCGATGAGTAGTTGGAAGGTCGCCGAAGAATAGAACCGACCCACCACCCGGCGGGGAGCTCTGCGAAGGCAACCGTGCGGCTGCAATGGGAACCGAGCTTGCGAGCTCAACGAAGTTAATTGTTAGCTACCACATTGAAATTTTTATACTATCTTAACGCCGATTTTGTAAAAATTATTAATGGGTTCTACAATTTTTTTGATATCAAAAGTAAAAAAATGAACCGAGCTTGCGAGCTCAACGAAGTTAATTTTTAGAACCCGCCATAAATCAAATGACATGAAACATCTAAGAATTTTAAGCACCGGAATACTAACTATTGTTATTGCTTTATCAGCATGTACAAAAGACGAATACACTCCCGATTCAATAGCAAAGAAGGAAAATTCAAATGCATAACATGAAATAAAAAGTTTAAACGCACAACAGAGTTTAGGGGTAGGCTCTCCGCTTGAAGACCCCTACGCTCTAAAAAATATGAGAAAAGCATACTCCAATTTGAAGGCAGCCAACTCTTCTTTTCCCGACATTGATATTCAGCCGACCCACCTGTATATGAGGTTTTTACCCAGCAGCGAAGAGGAGTGGAATTTACTAAAGCAGGATGAAAGTTTAATTTTTTACGATTTCCCTCTAAATGTTGAAACAGAGAGCATTGATACTTATTACCATGATCCATCATTACCCGATTCGGCTATAACCTGGCAGTATTGTGTCGTTCCGATTAAACATAGCATTCCTAATATTCGCAACGAATTATTGTATGAGGTATACATACCCGATGAAGATGCGAATATTTCAAAAGTAACAAACGAAATCGATCAACTCATAAATGATTTGGAGTACGAGTCTGCAATCATTACAGGTAATGCTGAAAAGGGGATAGTGCCATCAAGTTGGACTCCTAAAGGCACGATAAAAGTTTGGGATGATATTATAGGTAGCACTACAACTTACACACAAGTGTTTGACCATTGGGAGTACTATGATTGTGATGGTACTGTTCCTGATCAACTTGTAGCACAAATAAAAGTCGTACAACCGGAGGTGGAGCAATGCAGGAGGGCTGTTTACCGCACTATAGCAACTACAACCCAAGGCCGATATATACCTCTTGAGGGAGTGAGCGTTCATGCGCGCTGGTTTACCCGTATAGAAACAGACTTGACGGATGCGAATGGATATTTTGAGATGCCTCAATTTAGATTTAAAGTCAACTATGCCATTAAATGGGAAAGATCCCACTATGATATAAGAAACGGGATGATATGGCAGGCTTGGTACAATGGGCCTAAACAAAGAGGCGATTGGAATTTAAATATAAAAGGTGGAAAATCCATCATGTATGCCACAATTCATCGGGCAGCCTACAAGCACTACTACGGTGATAATCTTGGCATAAATAGGCCTATTTCTAATTCCAAAACAAAAATATGTTATATTGATGAAACTGGAACAGGCATTTTTTGGGGAGATTGGGGCGGTGGCATATTACCCGACATTAAAATTTGGGGTAAAAGAACCAGCACAGGCAATTACAAACAAACAGATGAGGTCTTTAGCACAACAGCACATGAACTTGGACACCTAAGCCATTGGAATCTCATAGGGCCAATAGTTTATGCACAAACTTCAATAACTATTTACGAAAGTTGGGCGGAAGCCATTGAATGGGCTCTTTCAAATGACGAGTATCATAAAATGGGAACAAAATATGGTGGCACTACTGCAATCAATTATGACTGTCCTTACACAAATCAACTAAAGTGGCCTTTTGTTAATGACAAAAACTACACTCCCCTTTTCATTGATTTAATAGATAACTCGAATCAAAGAAATAATGTATATATCAATGGAGTGATAGTACATTATGGAAGTATATCGTATCCAAATGATAGGATTTCTGGTTATACCCTCTCTTATATCCAAAACAATATTCTCAGAAATTCTTTTGGCCTAAGCAGTTTGCGGGATGAAATTAAAAAACATAAGATTTCTGGGGTAACTGATGCGGATATTAATGAATTATTTGCACTATATTGGTAATTACTTTAGTATTGTTGAATACTTAAACATATTAAAACTCTTTGAAAAATGAAAAAGTTTATAATCTTAACATTAGTCATTGGTTTATTTATTTCATCTTGTGGAGATGGCGAACCTAAATATGATACATCAACAAAATATACAATAATAAATAGTTCTAACCAGAATGTAAAATTAATTGTTGAAGATGCTTATTTCAATAATGAGTACAAAGACACCATATATGTATTATTGCCAAATACTGAGATTCAGCATTTAAATAAACACATGACCCCTATAGATGGTCCTTTTGGTCCTGGAGCAGATACTGTTATAGTCGTCTTTAATGACATTAAACAAATTACTTATTTTCGGAATGATGGAAACCCCAAAAGTTTATTTAATATTAATAGTTTTGAAGGAGGATATACTAAATATGGTCTTTATGAATATAAATATTATATCACTGATGAGGATTATTCTAATGCAACCACAATAGAGTAATGAAGTCAAAATATTTAAAACAAAGTCCCTTGATATGTCTAGTCTTAAGTTTTTTCACTAAAAAATTAGCTGAACACAATAAATAGGACTCTGAGCGGTCTGAAAGACCCAGCGAGGAGTCCATGTTGAACTACACCCTCGCTCGGCGTAGTTTTGTGCATTAGGATCTGCGCGTAGGGTAACTACGTCGTGGCTAAAGGATAGCTTACAACTGTCTTGTTGTAAGGCAAAGTTTGTTTTTCGGTAGTATCCCAAAAAGTGGGTAAAGCTTGCTTTCGATTAAACAAAGATAGTTCATTTTTCTCTTTCTTTTCTTCTTTCTTTCTTCTTTCTTGATTTAGGAAGAGGGGTAAGGATTGCGGAGGCGT
>JBDKUD010000150.1:0-2484 GCA_039679805.1 Syntrophomonas sp.
ACTGCAATATTGGTCATATTGTCCCCCCCTTTTCTTTAATATTGGATTTTAATTTCGACAATAATCCAAAGTTTTCCTTTATTTTTAACAGGAGAAACAAGAAACCGCCCTTGCGGGTGCTCTCGGGAATAACCCTTATTTAAACCCGCCAATATAGGCAATTACTATATCCGGACAGAAATGTCCGCACATGGGCTATATTAGACTTAGGATAATGATTTGAAATAATTTGTTTCTCATGTTGAAATAATCACAACATGAATGTATAATACTTAATGTGCGCTTTATAAATGCGGGCGTGGCGGAACTGGCAGACGCACCAGACTTAGGATCTGGCGGGTAACTCCGTGGAGGTTCGAGTCCTCTCGCCCGCACCATATAAGAAAAAAAGGAGGCTTAAGCCTCCTTTAATTATTTTTCTGAACTTCACTTCTTTCTTTTTGGCTTTATGGTTCCTGGTTGTGACTGGCAATATCCTGAGCTATTTGTAAGGCAGCATAGGTCTTGGCCCCCACTACACCATCTACACAAATTCCCTGGTTAGTTTGAAAAGCACTTAATGCCTGGCGGGTTTTCAGCCCAAATTTACCATCAGACCGATATTTATAGTAGCCCAGTTGCTTAAGAGTAATTTGCACTTTCTTAACATCGCTCCCCTTGCTGCCCCGTTTTAGAATCCTGCCTGTGTAAGACTTGTTAATAATACTTACTGGTGTACCCAGTTCTACCATATTATATAGTTCTACAACATCATCATTATACATCCTTATACACCCGTGACTGGCGTACTTACCAATAGATTTTGGATTATTGGTTCCGTGTATGCCATAACCTCCCCAGGGAATGCTTAGTCGCATCCACCTAACCCCAAATGGTCCGCCCGGGTTAACCAGCTTTTGGGTAATCACCCAGTCACCCAGTGGAGTTGGAGTTGATTTTTTGCCAACCGCCACCGGATAGATTTTGTTGAAGCCGGGGGAACAGAAGGAAAGTATTCTTTGACCGGTGTCAATGCAAATAGTAGTCATATTTGACGGGTTACCCTGCAGAGCACTCCAGGTTACAGGGCCTATTATTCCATCTGCCGTTAAATTCTTCGCAGATTGAAAGGCTTTTACTGCCTTCTCAGTACTGAGACCAAATATCCCATCCAGCGTTCCAGGATCAAATCCAACCTGCTGCAGCAGCTTTTGAGCAGTTAAAACATCAGGACCCTGCATTAGCGGCTCATCAAGTCGTAAAAAACGGCTTGAATAATTCATCATCAAAACTCCTTTGCTGGTTTATTACATACTATTAAATATAGTGGCAAAGAGTTCTATTTAAGACTGCAAGAAAATTCCGGCTTATTCGTAATAGTATATAGAATAGCAGAGGAGGAATATTTATGAATTTTATTAAAAATAGGCCCCCGGTAATTGCTGCAATTTTTATACTTACGTTAATGGCGGTGGCAATTATAACCTTTACTTTATCATCACCGGAAGGCTCTGCTGTTGCTACCAGCAACAACAAAACAGAAATTAAGCCATTACCTACAGTTGGTTCATTTGATAATTTGAAAAAATTATTAGAGGCGACCAATGATAATCGTATGTATAGAACATATGCCGGCTCAGATGTGGTTAAATCCAAATCCATGCCCCTTATGTCAGTGCAAGCCGATTCTATGGAAGCTGGTATCGCTGCCCCATCATCCAATACTGCGTCTCAGGCGTATTCATCCACCAATATACAGGTTGCGGGAGTAGACGAAGCTGATATTGTTAAAACTGACGGGACATACATTTATCAGGTAAGTAATCAGAAAATTGTGATTGCCAAAGCCTATCCGGCAACTGAAATGAAAGTTGTAAATAATATCAAATTTGATGACCAGAAGTTTTCGCCGACAGAACTCTATGTTGATCCTACCCATCTCGTAGTTGTCGGTACAACTTATACCAATCGGCCCTGGCCACAAGATCCCCAGGTTAAGACATCAATTTATCCTCCTTACCGCAATATTAATTCTACCCTGGCCATAATTTACGATATCAGTGATAAGAGCAATATTAAAAAGATACGGGAAGTGGAAATAGAAGGTTCCTGTGTATCATCGCGGAAAATTGGTCAATCCCTTTACCTGGTCGCCAACCGCTATATAGACTATTATTATCTGGAAAACGGCACCGGGGTTACACCTGTATATCGTGATACTGCCAGAGGCAGCCAGTTTATTACTATTGATTACCCGGCAATTCATTATTTCCCGGAAGAAATATACCCCAATTACATAATTGTTGCCGGTATTAAACTTGACAGTCCTAATAACCCGGCTGATATTCAAACCTACCTGGGCTCAGGGGATAATATTTATTCTTCTGCCGATAACTTGTATGTGTCAGTAAGCAAATACAATTACAGCCAGCCGGTAGTGCAGGGGAAAATCAGCTTTTCGCAAACACAAAATATTACTACTGAAGTTTACAAGTTCGGCCTAAA
>JBDKUD010000196.1:0-3186 GCA_039679805.1 Syntrophomonas sp.
CTGGTCCCCTGGATTAATGGCTAGCCCACAATAGACATTAAAACCGCTGTGATGCCAGTTCAGCATATTCTCAATAATGTGGTCGTCTATTTTCCCTTCTCTTTTTAACATCTTGAATATACTTCCCCGCGAAACAATTCTATGAGATTCGAAGCATCCGATACGTCCCCACCACAAATCCTCCATCAGTTGCAAAACAGCCATCGCTTGCAATGATATAAAGGTGCGGGTTGAAGTTTAGAAAATCAAGCACTGACTTATTGATGTTTCAATCAATTATTCAGAAGGTAAAACATAGCAGAAAGCTCAGCCCGGGTAATTTTTTCCTGAGGGGCAAAGGTGCCGTCCGGATTACCGATAATAATTCCTGCCTCCACACAATAGCCTATACCCTCTTTTGCCCAAAGAGAAATACTGTTAATATCAGAGAAAGCAGCAAGAGAAGTATTGTTGGCGATGCTCTTCCCTGTGAATTTAACATAGCGAGCTAGGAGAGTTGCAAACTGTTCGCGGTCCACTAAGCCATCGGGGTCAAACTTGCCGTCGCCGATGCCCTGCATGATGCCATTGGCGCTGGCCCAGGAAATAGCCTGCTTCTGGGGATGCTTCTGATTTACATCCTGGAAAGCAGCAGTCATTTGGTAAGCCGGCTGTCCGGCGAGATTGTAGAACACCGCCGCCGCCTCTGCCCGCGTAATCTTTTCGTTGGCACCGAATACATACGCCTGCTCTCCGCCAATAAGCTTTTTATCAATAACAAAGGCAGCTGCGTCATAGTACCAATCGGAGGATTTGACATCAGTATAATCAGTAATCTTTTTGCCCTCGGACAAGGAGTTGCGGATTTCGTAAGCATCCTTGACCATCCACTGGTTCCAGGCCTCCAGCTCTTCCTTAGCGTCTATATCGTCGTTATCGCACTGATAAGCCCTGGCAATAATCTTGTCCTTGGCAACCGTAAAGATCGTAAAAGTCTGGCGGTCTTGGTCGTCGTAATAAGCGGTGGTGGAATAATCGGAGCGCTCCGGCATGTACTCATAGTACTTATTGCCAACCGTACCACCGGTGACATAGGTAGTGCCATCCCCGGTATTTACCTTGATATCATTTTTAACCGTCGAACGAATATAAATATGATCATGACCATTAAGGAACAGGTCAATTTTAAGGGCATCCACGGAGTACTCGGAATCATTTACGAAGTAATCTCGTACTTCCAGCGGATCATGATTAGAAGTGTAAGGCCCCGCATGGGTCAGCATGATACGCCATTTCTTATTTGACTTTTCGTAGCATTCCTTGGCCCATTGGAGCTGCTTGCGAATAATATCAGCTTTTTCAGCAGGCGGTGAAACTTCTGTATTGATCACTACAATACAAGCATCACCATACTCGATACAGCCAATGGTGTCATCAAATTCGTTTCCTGTCTTGCCGCCCGGCATATTAAAGCGCTGAACGAAAGAGGTAAAGCCCCAGTCACCCTTCATCTCATGATTTCCGGGTACAGTAATGTTGGGAATGGAAGCATAATAGTCACCCATGACCTTAAAACAGGCTTCCCACTCAGTTGCCTTATAGCCGTCCTGCGTGGTATCACCGCCTGACATGACGAACGCAGGATGGGGGAGAATAGACGTCGCATAATCCAGACTCTTCTTGAAACTCATGTAGTCATCAGTGGAAACCGACTGGGGATCTGCTGCATAAATAAAGGAGAAGGAATCCGCATCGGGGGATGAGGGAGCCTTAAATGAGTTCTCCTCGCTCATGAAGTCCTTACCATCACCCACACGATAGACATAAGCTGCGTTCGGGATCAAGTCTTGCAGAACGGCCTGATGGGTGGACAGTTCCTTCCAGCCAGGGGTTACCGCATCGACATAGCTGGTGCCCTTTTCAGTTTGCCAGGAGGATGTACCCTTGATCTTATACTGAACTACAGATTCAGTTACCTGGGGAACAGTGATCCAGCTAAAACGCAGGTTACCCTGTTTGGTATCGGGGACAATAGTAATTTGTGAAGGTGCACCCTGAATCGTGCCATCATCCACATATACGCCGATAGCTGCGGAAGCAGAATAGGGCTTGGTGATCGTTTCCTGATCGGTAACGACTTTGATGTAATAATAAATTGTACCGGTAGCCTTGGCAGGGACTGCGCCTACATAAGTATCCCCGGTTTTTATCATTTGTACCTTGTCACTAAAGGTGGTACCATCGGACGAATTCCCATAATATAGTTCAACGGACTTGATGGTATATGCGGATAGTACGCGAGCCATCACCTCTGCTGCTGTGCCGAGTTTGGTTTCGTTCACCGCACGCGAAATGATGCGGGTGCCTGTACATCTCCAATCACGCTTGGTAAAAAGATCGGCCGTAAAACCCTTGAGTTTAACATAACCATAGTTATCTGATCCAACCCAATCCCAGCTGCTGTCGAAATCCCAGTCGAGTCCGGTATAGGTTGCTTTTTGAGAAAGGGCAGCACCGGAAATATCTTCCCACTTGATAGGCTGGAAAGCCGGCTCGTTACCGGCCAGGAGAGTACCCTCCCAGGCAACATTTCCAGTAATGTTGGCTGCTGCTTCATCATCCAGCTGACCTACGATCTTATCAGTATTCCTGGCACCGGTAATGGACGTTTGCGCAGACACACAGCCGACGATGCGGTCGCCGGCATTAAAGGAACCTGCAATACCACCTGCCGAACCGTTTGCGCCGTAAGCGCTCACTGTACCTGCTGCGAATGAATGACCTACATAGCCGCCGCCATCCTGAATTCCTACAATACCACCAACATCATATGGAGCTTCCATCTGCACATCGGTGTAGCAGTTTTCAACATAGCCGATGATCGGTCCTTCGCCCTCCTTGACCTTGCCGGCAATACCGCCGCCGGTATGAGCATTAGACAGGTCATCTACACGAATCTTGCCTGAAACATAACAGTTTGTGATTGTACCATAAGCCACACCGGCAATGCCGCCAACATTTTGCTGCCCTATAATATTGCAGTTAACCAACGCAACATTTTTAACATAAGCAGCTAAATTCTCGTCACCTATGTAACCAAACAAACCAACGTATTTTTTTGGATAATTAATCACCAGATTCTTTATCATGTGATATTGTCCATCAAAAACACCGGTAAAACATCTTTCTTTTATAGAGGAAATGGGC
>JBDKUD010000036.1:0-5593 GCA_039679805.1 Syntrophomonas sp.
GTTTTCTTTCAGGACCCACTGAACTGATTACAGGATTCTCCTTGGTATCAGTAATTTTATCGCCAATCTTTAAGGAACCGGAAATTTCCAAGTTGTTACCGAAGTCAATATTTTTTATTACCATGTAATCACTTTGCTGATCTGCTTCCCACGGTTGCAATTCCCAGTCAGGAAAGCCCATCCTGATTAAATCATGTATTCTATTAAATAATTCTGGCGGTTGAACGTCTACCATTATAATAATGAAGAATTCCCCCTTTTTATCGTAAGGTGTGAGGAGTGAGGTGTAAGGCGAGACAGTAAACGCAGGCATTTATACCTTACCCCTAACAAGACTATGATAAACCCGGCCAGGGCGGTGAGGTATGTCCAGTGCAGCGACGTTGGCGGAGGCGGTGAGAAACACCCGGCGAAGTCCTCGTGGGTGATGGGGTCGAACGACACGGACGTCGTGAGAGCGTCGTTGAACACGGATGTGAATCGACGCGGTGCCCCATCACCCGCGAGGCAAGCCGCTGGTGTTTCCACCGCCGGAGACTGGAGCAAACTGGACATGCCTCACCGCCCGCCGCCTTTGTAAAAGTACTTTTGAGTAAGCCACATACCCTAATGAAAAAGCCTCTCATTAAACATTAATGAGAAGCTAAAACGCTGTTACATCCTATCTTTGACTATTGCAGAAAGGGATTATTGTTTCTCTCAAAACCAATGGTTGAAGCCGGGCCATGACCAGGGTAAATTACCACATCATCATCATAGCAGAGCAGCTTATCTTTAATATTTCCAATAAGTTCCGGATAAGAGCCGCCGGGAAAATCTGTTCTGCCAATCGAGCCCTGGAAAAGGGTGTCTCCCACAAAAATAGTATCTCCAGTTTTCAAACATATTCCACCCGGGCTATGACCAGGGGTATGAATTACTTCCAGCTCAACAGTGTTGCCTATTTTTATGATTTCACCCTCTTTAATAAATCCATCAGCCGGAGGACTGGTAACCCTGGTCCCCATTAGGAAAGAAAAATTTGATACCGCATTAACGAGCATCTTGGCATCTTTTTCATGAATTAAAATCTTAGCCCCGGTAGCTTCTTTTACTCCCCGGTTACCCCCGATATGATCAATATGTCCATGGGTATTAATGATGTAGATCGCTTTCAGGCCATCGTCGTTAAGCATCCGCAAAATAGCCCGGTGATTTCCTCCGGGATCAATAACTGCTACCTCTTTGGTTTCTTCACAACCAACAATATAACAGTTTTCACCCATAGTGCTGATTTCAATACCCTTTAGAATCATACGGCAACCTCCTATTAATCACGTATTTGAGAACACTTTATCCTAAAATAATCTCTCACTATCCAGTAAAATTGTACAAGGGCCATCGTTATTTATATCAACCTGCATATCAGCTCCAAACACTCCGGTTTCAACTTTTACTCCCTGAGCCTGTAAATAGTTTAAACAATAATTAAATAGCGGTAAAGCTGCTTCCGGCAATTCAGCTTCAATAAAACTGGGTCTTCTTCCTTTTCGGACATCGCCGTAAAGAGTAAATTGACTAACCAGCAATATTTCACCTTGCACATCCAATAATGACCGGTTCATTTTGCCTTCCTGGTCCTCAAAAATGCGTAAGTTTATAATCTTATCCATCATATAGCGGGCATCTTCTTCAGTATCGCCTTTTTTGATACCTAGTAATACCATTATTCCTTCGCTTATCTTACCCGTTTCCTGCCCATTTACAATAACCCGGCTAAGTTTGGTTCTCTGGACTACCGAGCGCAATTTGTTTCACCTCTCGTTTCACCTGGCAAAACCCTTCTTATCTCTAACACATCTTTAACTTTTTGAATACGCTCCATTACCGCCTGCAGCTTACTCATATCCTTAATTTCTAATTTTAAATTAATTATGGCCAGTTCATTTTTGGATACCCGTGAAAATATAGAATTTATATGGATTCTGGTATCGGCAATAACATCCATTACATCAGTTGTTAGCCTTGATCTATCAAAAGCTTTCACCTCTAGTTCAACAATATATATACCATGTTCGTCAGACCATTCTACTTCCATAATTCTATCCTTTTCTGTTTTGAGATAATTTATAAGGTTAGGGCAGTCTTCCCGATGTACCGATATGCCCCTCCCTCTGGTAATGTATCCCATAACCTTATCGCCGGGCAAAGGATTACAGCAATGAGCTAATCTAATAGCTACATTGTCGACCCCTCTTACTCGTATTGCACTGGTTTCCTTCTCTTTTTGAACTATTCCCTGATATGAAGGGGGCTCAGGCAAGATATCTTCTACATGGGTATCATGGAAGAATAATTCCTGCAATTTGTTTATGACCTGATTAATTGTAACCGCTCCATCACCTAGTGCCGCATATAAGTCATCAACCTGCATAAATCCAAAACGGTTACCTATTTCCAATAGCTTATCTTCCTTCATTAGCTCCCGGGGATTCAAATGTCTTTTTTTAAGGTCCATCTCCAGTAAATCATGGCCTTTAATGATATTTTCTTCACGCTTTTCACGTTTGAACCATTGTTTTATTCTGCTTTTGGCCGATGATGTTTTTACAAAACTTAACCAATCATGGGTTGGTCCGGGTGAGCTTTTGGAAGTGATGATTTCCACAATGTCTCCGTTGCCGAGGACATATTCCAATGGTACTATGCGCCCATTAACACGGGATCCGGTACATTTGTGTCCAACCTCGGTGTGAACACGATAAGCGAAATCAACCGGACATGAACCTTTGGGCAATTCAACCACTTTTCCTTTAGGAGTAAAAACAAAAACGGTATCATCAAAAAGGTCAATTTTTAAAGATTCCATAAATTCATTGGTATCTTTAATTTCCTGCTGCCATTCTAAAATCTGCCTGAGCCAGGAAAGCTTTTCATCCAGCTTCTTATCTTTGGCACCTTCGCCCTCTTTATAGAGCCAGTGGGCAGCAATTCCGGTTTCGGCAGTATGGTGCATTTCCCAGGTTCTAATCTGGACCTCAAAAGGCTCGCCTCCCTTACCAATCAAAGTGGTATGGAGTGATTGATACATGTTAAGCTTAGGGGTGGCTATATAATCCTTAAATCTGCCTGGTAATGGTTTCCACATAGTGTGAATAATGCCCAGTACCCCATAACAATCTCGAACATGTTCCACAATTACGCGAATAGCAATTTTATCATAAATTTCATCGATATCTTTCATTTGTTTAAGCATCTTTTTATAAATGCTGTAGATGTTTTTGGGCCGCCCGGCAATGTCAGCTTCAATGTCAATTTGATTAAGGCCATTCCTTATCTGTTCTATAAGGTTGTTAACATATTCCTCTCTTTCCCGGCGCTTGGCTTTAAGTCGTTTGGCAATTGCGTAATACATATCCGGATCCAGATAAAGAAAAGAAAGATCTTCCAACTCCCATTTAAATTTAAAAATACCCAATCGATGGGCCAGGGGAACGAAAATCTCCATGGTTTCCTGGGCTATTTCTTTTTGTTTGCGCTCATTTTGATAAACCAGAGTTCGCATATTGTGGAGCCTATCAGCTAGCTTGATTAGAATTACTCTTATATCTTTAGCCATAGCTACAAACATTTTACGCAAATTCTCAGCTTGTGCTTCTTCTCGTGATTGAAACTGTATACGGCTTAATTTGGTAACCCCATCGACAATTAAAGCTATCTCTTTACCAAATTCACTTTCCACATTAAGATAGCTCATATTAGTATCTTCTATTACATCATGCAAAAGTGCAGCGCATATTGACGAGGTATCCATCTCTATCTCAGTCAAAATCAGGGCAACTTCTACCGGATGAATAATATATGGTTCACCTGATATTCTCTTTTGCCCCATATGAGCCGTTTCAGCATACTCATAAGCCTTTTCAATCAAGGCTACGTTAGCATTGGCGTCATATTTCTTTATTCTTGCAATTATAGTTTCCGCTCCCATTTAATCACCGCACTAAGTATTTATGTAATTCTACTTCCAACTTGGCAAAGGTTCTCTTTTCAGCAAGCCCTTCCAGATAATAGGGGGATTCGGAAATATCCAGACTGGAAATTTCCCTTTTAATAAACTTTATTTTCATAATACTACCCTTTTTCTTAACCTGACACAAGCCCAGGTCCGATAATATCTGCAATACGGGCAACAAATCTGATGTTGCCAACTGTCGTTGCAGAAAGCTGGCAATATTATTAGCTAGTTCTGTTAATTCTTGCGTAACTGGCTGGTAACCTGTTGTCTTAAAATACTTCCACACATCCTTTACCAAATTGACTTCCGGATAAATTCTATTTAAATAGGAACGATTGAAGTTTAAGTCTTGTTGGTTAATTAGTAATGACATTTCAAAATCTACGGTTGCCGATACCTGATCCAGCATTGATGCTATCTCATAACTACCATAAGGAACATCTGCCAAAATCAGTTCATCAATATTTTCCAGGGTTGACAAACCGCCAATACATGCACCGTCTGAAACCAGTGCCCCGGTAGCTGCAGTTAAGAATTGTCTTCGCATCAATTTCCTTACGCTCAGGCTTTTAACTCCAGTTTCATTAATAACATCAGGTAAGCGAGCGTTTAACTTCTCCAGCGTCCGGTTGCGATTGGCATATACCACAGTGCGCTTTAATGTAGCAAAATCCCATTCCTTCTTTATATATTTACCATTGAATATATTCAGAGCCGGAATTATATCTACATCAAATTTATTCCCGAGTTTCTGCCATCCTTTTCCCTCATCTTGAGGCCAGACAGGGACAATATAATGAATATTTTCAGGGATATCATATTTACTGGCATAATATTTTAAATATGGCTGGGTCATCAAATAAATCCGGGCTGTTCCTGAAGACAGTTGTTCTTGGGCAATTATCCTGGCTTCTCTACTCAATCTGCCATGCAAAATGGTAATTATACCCGGTAAGAAATAGTTGTTAATGGCCATCTCATGTTTAACCAGGCTGCGATAAGTAGGATAAATGAACAGCACCGGCTGACCGGCAAGGATTTCCCGTACAGCCCTACGGGATATCATATTTAAAGGCTTAATCCCGGCTTTATTACCAAGATTATCGGGTATGAAAGTACACTTCATGTCCCTTATCTTGAGTTGAATATTTTTATTGCCGCGAAACTCATTTTCTTCCAGTTCAAACAATATATCCTGACAACAATCCTGCCATGGCAAATCAGAAAATTGAGAGCCATTAAAAGCTATGGCATCAAGAGATCGCACACCAATCTTGAACTTTAAGTGCTCCTTATTCTTACCCACCAGACTCAGTTCAGTTATCTCACTAGCCCTTAATGCAAAACATGGACAGGAGTTTCCTTCGCCATAAGGCTGTATCAGATTAAGTTCATTTAATAACTGATTGTTAATATCATCATATTCTAATTCAATATCAATTCGATACTTCTTTTGCAGCTCTTCTGGAAAAATGATTGATTTTCCCAGTTCACACATCATTGCCTTAAAATTTGCAAACTGGCTCTTTTCTATACTCAAACCAGCCGCCATCCGATGTCCCCCGAATTGGAGCAATGATTCCCGGCAAAGGTGCA
>JBDKUD010000292.1:0-4463 GCA_039679805.1 Syntrophomonas sp.
AAGCCCCCTTTCCATAAAAAAAGGCCAATATCTTTATATGGTTCATCCAATGGATGAGCTTCGTATAAAAATATTGGTCCATCTTGGAGCTACCAAACGGTATCTCCTAAATCTACCATTGTATTAAGTTGTTATTTTATATTAATCAGTTAAGACTCTATCAAAAACAATAGTATGCATCCAGAAATCCTTTTCTGCTTCAACCATATAGGTCTCGTGGATTGCCTTTGCACCAAAAAGTTTCTCAAAGTATGGCATGTTATCGATAGAATGTTGTTTGGCCACATGCATCCTAGCTTGATTTACAACCTCATTTCCTGCAGCAGTTGCCACAATAAATTTTTCTGGTTCTGTTAAAAAACGTTCACCTCGAATAATTAGCATATCGTTCGAAATAATAATTTTTGAATTATCTACACCCTTACCTAGTTTTTCTTTAAAATATTTATCCATATAGATTTTTAATTCGTGTTGTAATTGTCGGCGTTGTCGTTCATCTAACCTACATCCTTGCGTAGATTCAATAGAATGTTCATTATTGTAAACTTTATAAATTGATGACATAATCCCTATCCTCCCCCCAATTTAGAGAATAAAAAAAACCAATATTTTTATAAATAACCGCACAAGCTACTAAGCTACAAAAGCTAATCAAGCTACTAAAGCAATTTATAAAAATATTGGTTATTTTAGAGCCGCCGTAACCGGTTTCTCTTTATCACCAAATTATTCAATTTTTACTTATTCCAAGTTTAAATATAAATTATTTATATGTCAATAAAAAGTTATAATAATAAATTTTAGACCATAATAACTTTAAATATGAGGTTACTTCATTACTTGAAAAAAACAGGAGAGGTTAGTCGCCCCTCCTGATCGGTCAATATTTATAATTAGCTTAAGGATATTTTTTTAAAGCCACCAGTCATATCGGCGATTTCTGCGGTCGCTTCTTCCAAGTAATATAGTCCCAGTGTATGTCCGGTTTTTTCATTATATAATTCTTTTAATCTGGGCATAGTTGCAAATACTTTCTCAAGAAGTTCCTTTCTTTCATCAAAAGCAACCTTGCCGTTAATCCGTATCCATTCTCCTTTAGGACTTGCAGTACTAATTTCAACATAAGGATTTGCTTGGATTTGTTGATATGATTGTTTGTGTTTACCTATTCCGAAATATAGTTTGTTTTCATAATCCATAAAAAAGCCGAGAGGCCTTACTTTTGGTTTATTACCATCAACTGTTGCAAAATAAAACGTATGGTTTTCAGTTAAGAATTTTAATACTTCTTCCATTATTGAACATCTCCTATAATTCATTGTTTAATAATATTATGATGAGTTATTATAAATTACACAAGTACGCAATAATAGTTACAAAGATTCCACCGAAATTGGAGAGTAAAAGGAGATATTATGAAATTTAAAGTAAATGTCGTTGTATTTGATTTTGACGGTGTGATTATAGATTCAGGTGCAGATATAGCCAGTGCGGCTCAAGACACTTTGAAAGTGTTTAACCGGCCGGTTCTTTCTAAAGATGAAATAATCAGCTATGTAGGGCATGGGGCAGAAGTGCTGATTAGAAAATGCTTCAAAGACTGCAGTGAAGAAGTTATTGAACAAGCTATACCGTTTTATAAGAAATACTATTTGGATAACGCACTTATTGAGACCAAGCTGTATCCTAATGTTAAAGAAACCTTGAAAGTTATAAAAGAGGACAATGAAGATAAAAAAATTGCTCTGGTTACCAATAAACCGGAAGAAATAACAAAAAAAATTCTTGCCGGTCTGGGCATAAGACAGTACTTTGATCTGATTATGGGGCCCGAATCGGTAAAAAAAATAAAACCAGATCCAGAGGGCATCAGAAAGGTTCTTGATACTTTTGGGATAGCTGCTGAAAAAGCTATCATGGTCGGCGATTCGTATGTTGATGTTGAAGCCGGGAGGAATGCAGGTACTAATACATGCGGAGTAACCTATGGACTGGGTAACAAGGAAGATCTAATCAAAGCAGCACCCGATTTTTATATAAGTGATATGTCACAATTGTTGGAGCATATTGAATAAGTAACTGACTAATATAGTCCCGGCCGGTTAAAACTTTATAGCTATTACCTCAATCTGCAGCCAGTTAAAATCGCCAGCTTTATATTCCACACGATATCCGGCTTATTTTACGACTTATACCATTAAATTCACGGTATTCGCGAGTAATACCGCCCCAATCGTTAGGGCATATATGCAGAAAACCTAAATTTTAAACATCTAATGGAGTGGCAGAAACATTTTCCTTGCTTGACAGGTTAGCAATCATCACCGCAGCAAGAACCAGTAGTCCACCCATCACTTGCAAGAGGGTTAGCCTTTCACCTAAAATAATCCATGCTCCAATAGCGGTTACAACTGGTATACCATTTATAAATATGGCAGCACGGGAAGCAGGAATCTGAGTTAAAGCATAGTTATAAAAAAGGAAACTAAGTATAGTAGCAAATATAGTTAGGAAGATAATAGCTCCAATTGCTTCGGAACTAACTTGAGTCCATTTGATACTGCCAGCGTTTAAGATAAACGCTGGCGTAAAGAAAATTGTCCCATAAAACATCTGAAAACTCGTTATCTCCAGTGACGACAGCCTTTGGCCAAGATCCCGTGCAAAAATTATATATAGTGCTGAGGCAGCAACCGCTCCCAGTATTAATAGGTCTCCAATCATCGATCCCTCAAATGACATCGAAAATTTGGGATCCCCCAGCACCAAAATTAGAATTCCTATGACTGATAAAAGTATTCCTAATAGGTTTCTCCCATTTATTGTTTCCTTGAGTACCACGCGCGCCAATAACATAACTGCAATAGGTGCGATAGAGATTATGATTGAGGCTTTGGATGCAGTGGTATAAGTCAAACCCATAGTTTCAAAAGTGAAGTATAATCCAGGTTCAAAAAACGCGGTTATAAATAATTTCTTATGGTCGCTGGCACTAAGTTTGGGGAAACCATTTCGAGTTAATAAAATTAGAAAAAACACTGAGGCCAAACTAAACCTTAAAAACATGTATATAAAGGGCGTAAAACTTGTCAAAGCGATTTTGGTACCAATAAATGACAAGCCCCAAAATAAAACTGTGCAGGCCAAAGCAATGTAGGTCATATTTTTGGATTTCATGTTTTAAATCCTACCTTGATTATGAATGAGGGAATACATGCTGAAAATCATTATAACACTCTGCTATTAACAAGAGTAGTGTTTCATAACCAGCTCTACAACTCGATATTGGATATGAGTTGTATCTGCACCCAAACCATTTGTAAGTCTTTTTTTGACGACACTTTTGAACCAGACATAGTCAAAATGCCTTAATTAGTAAAGGCGATTAGTTAATAACCAACCGCCTTTAGCAAGCTAGATAAGGATCTTCTTATAACTATATTTACAGTGTCCTTAGTCCCAACTAAAACTGTATGAACCGTTACTATATTCTACATAATAACTGGAAGTATCATTATCTTTGAGTTCACCGGAAATACTAGCATCTTCATACTCAGTATCTTCGATTTCAGAATTAATTTTAGATTTTACTGCGTTTAAGAAACTTTTCAAATCTGTTTCACTAACATCTGTCAAATCAGAATAATCATCAGCATCATCGAAACCCAGTTCTATCGTATATTCTATATCATCTTCGTCGCCGTCCAGGCTTATTGTTACATCTATCCCGTCATCGTCAAAATAATTATATCCAGCATCTTCAAAATAATCACTGAGAGTATCCTCAATATCGCTTAAGTCTGTATTATCCCAGCTAAAAGTATATGAACTGCCATTATATTTTACATAATAACTAGAGTAATTGTCGTCTACCATCTTTCCAGTAAGATCTGCATCCTCATAATCAGTATCTTCAATTTCAGAATTAATTTTAGATTTTACCGCGTTTAAGAATGTTTTCAAATCTGTTTGGCTAATGTCAGTTAAATAATTATAGTCATCTGCATCATCGAAATCTAACTTGATTAAGTAGGTGATGTCATCCTCGTCGCCGTCCAGGCTTATTATTACATCAATACCGGCATCATCGAAATAATCGTCTGCGCGGTCCTCAAAATAGTTATTGAGGGTATCTTCAATATCGCTTAAATCATTATCATCTTCAAGATTACTGATTTTAGAATTCAATTGAGTAATTTGACTTTGAAGAGTCTTTATTTGAGCATCCTTTTGTGCTAATTGTTCCTTAAGACTCGATGAATCATCCGTAATTAAAACCCGGCTATTAACTGCGTCCCATGTTACGGCTTTTCCAAAGTAATTCATCAGGATACGTAAAGGAACAAATGTTGTGTTATTAATAACGTAAGGCTGAGTTGAATCGGTTAACTCCTGCCCATTATATACAATCTTTATACCCTGATATGCTTTAATCGTTTTTGCGCTGGATACAGCATAGACAT
>JBDKUD010000183.1:0-2909 GCA_039679805.1 Syntrophomonas sp.
TTCCAAAAACGGTTGGTAGGATTGGCAAAATGATGCCCGGTTTCTCCCGACCTAATACCGGGATTAAAGCCAATAAAGACAATCTTTAGCCCTGGTTGAAGGAAATCAGGAACAGAACCATTTTCACACATATACATATACCCCACCTTTTGAATATCCAAGCTAATGTTCTTATTATGATACTATTCTTTCAGTATCCTAATGCGTTATAATACTGTCACTGTTCTCAACTTTACTAACCCCTAAATAGAGAAAAGACCCATACGGGTCTTTTCTGCGAACTATTTCCAACTCTAGATGGTGGAGGAGTGGGAAAGTTTTTGATAGCCTGGAGCAACCACTAAAAACCGGATTTAGGGCCTTTAAAAATCTATTTCTATTTAATTAGCTGAAACTTGCCAATCAGTGGCAGTGGAACCGTCTTCCTTTGAGCTGCATTTATAATCCCAATAATAGCTAAAACCAAAACCACAACATTTAATAATGGAATAAGTAGAAACCAGCCTATCACAGGAATTAGTCCCCCTATAATGTTGACTGCTAAAGCAGTCAGAAACAATACCAGTCCCTGATTGGCATGATACGTAGCAAATCGGGAATCACGTGCGGCCAGCAGAGGAATAAAAAACAGCAAATAGGCTAATATCCCCATTACCATATTTTTTTCGGCATCCTCAATACTAGTCTGTTCTTGCCCTGGTTTTAAATCGCTATCCATGCTTCTACACTTCCTTTCTTATTTATTCTGATCACACATTCACCGGGATTGCATAGTAAAAAAAATTATTTTTGCACTGAATAAGTTACTCCTCCAGAGGCTAATTTACCTTCGCTAATTGTGAAACTGACGGTAACCAGACGTTTATCCTTCTGAGCACTATACATGACCGCTTCGGGAGTCTTTGAACTTAAAACCATACTCCATCCAGCTTTCTCCAGCTCACTTTTATAAGTGTCAGCAGCATCAATGCCGGCATTTTCTATTCCTACAAAAATTCCTTTTCCTTGATCATTTTCTGTGCTTTCTACAACAGAAATAATTTTGCCATCTGTAAAGCGGGGCACATCAGAAGGTATTTGCTTAGGCCATTCATTACCACCCGTCTTAAGAGTTCCTTCACTGGTTTTAATTTCAACATTACCTTCATTATCCAGATCCACCTTGGCATTACCCCCGGAAGCCTGTTCTATTGCTTTTTCCGCAGCTTTTTCCGATGCCTTCTCAGCAACCTTGCCACAACCTGAAATAAGCATGCTCATAGTCAGGAAGGTTATTAATAACAAAGATACCCAGCTAGTTTTTTTTCTCATAATATAACTCTCCCCTATTAATAAATTATCGAATTCTATTAACCTGTCTTTCTTTACTTACCAGCACACGATCAAAGACCGTAGCCAAAATCAGTTTTCTTTCACCCCTTTCGCCATAACCACATCCACCCTTAAAGTTAACTCAAATATGTAGAATCCTCCTTTTCATCCGTTCATATCCTTTACTTGCTGTCATCTGCCCCTGAAATTTAACCGGCCCTTATCTTTTTTACGAATTTCACTAACAATAATATATTCCCTTGTTGCAAAATAATTGCAAAATACTTCAGAGCTTTAGATGGTAATATCAAGTCTACTTGCTTTGCTAACCGCTTCTCAATCCAAAGGATATAATGACTAAAACCTATAATAAAAGGAAAGATTATTAGATAGCATCTTTTGTGAGGGGTGAATAGTTATAAACGAGCAGGATATAAAGGATATAATTATAGCGCTTATTAAAGCAGATAGGCTATGTTCCTATAGTGCAGGAGCGAACAATTCCATAGAGAAAAATTCACAAGAGATTATTGAGATGTATACTACTTTAAAATCTGCATTGCAATAACTACGAAGCCCGCGCTGAATAGCGCTGGCTTCGTAGTATTAATATAATGACTTTATAAAACTGACCGTTTTATTCATACCCATAGAATTTGAGCCCTTAACCAGAATGGTAGAACCTGGTTGGATATTTCTTTTTAAATGATCGTGCAAAGTTTTCCTATCAATCGATTGTATTATTCTGTGCCGGGGGAAACCAGCATTAATTGCTGCCCTGGCAATTTGCCGGGCTTTTTCTCCGTAAGTAAATATGTGGTTTAAATTATTTTTACTGGCCGCATATATACCCACATTTACATGGCCTTTCTGGGAATAAGTTCCTAATTCGCCCATACTACCCAGTACCGCCACACACTTATGCTTACTTATGGTAGTTAAAACATCGAGTGCAGCTTTAACCGAATTAGGATTGGCGTTAAAAGTATCGTCAATTAATTTGATACCCATTTTTAGGCTATATATTCTTAGTCTGCGATTAGGACGCTCGTATGATCTTAGACCTGCTTTAATCTTTTCCGGGCTGAAGCCCAGGGTATGGGCTACAGCAATGGCAAACATCGCATTATATACGTTGTGCTTCCCGTAAATGGGGATGAAAAAATTGCAGGCATTACCATCCAGTTCAACCCTGAACGTCATTCCTCCTTTGCTATAAGCGACATGGGTTGCCCGGTAATTGGCCTGATTGTTAATACCAATTTTTATTATTCTCCCATGGAAATTCTTACTAAGCAATTGTTTCGAATTCTTATCATCAGCATTTAAAAAAAGGGTTCCCCTTTGTTGCATATGCTTGATCAATTCTGATTTGGCTCGGATAAGATTACTTAGTGAGCCTCCCAAATTACCGATGTGAGATGTGCCCACCATGGTTATTATGGCCATATTGGGTTTTATAATCTGGCAGCTGCGGGTCAAATGCCCCCTGGCTGACATGCCAAATTCCAGCACTATTGCCCGGTGACGGGATTCAATACGTTTAACATGTTCCCGAATATGGTGCCGGTTATTTTTATTACCCGGGGATTTGTATA
>JBDKUD010000409.1:0-4010 GCA_039679805.1 Syntrophomonas sp.
TTTCTATTGATGAAGAGAAGTTAGCATTTCCCGTAAGGAAGAAATATAATGAAAAAAACTATCCCATTATTTATACAGAACCGAATGCCAATACAATAACTGCATTAAAGCAGAATTCGGATTGTAATTCAGTGTATAATGCTTAATATAGTTGTTTTTTTGCATGTAATATTTAATAATTTGGCTAATTGAGGCTGCTTATATATGGTTATTCTGTTTGAGGAGCGTCTTGTTCCAGCAAAATTATCCTAAAATTTATGAAGTAGATGCCTATAGAAAAGAAGACCTTTGAATTAATGTCTTGCTTTTAGTATTCTGTTTCAAATGCGGGTTATCGCCAGTTACCAGTGCAGATAAAACATCAAAGAACGTCGATTGTTTTGCAGCAGGTTTGGTAGTTGAAATGTGTACCTCAGCCTTTGGATTATATGATTGAGGTAAAGATGATGATGAATAAATCGGTGCAATCTGGCCGATGCCCATACCTATGTTCATATTCAGATCCTCCCTTTAGTATTATTCTTATATGCAAGTAGTAAACTGTAATCTAAGCCACAAGAGTTCTTATCATTAAATAATGCGTATGCTGAATATTAATTATCGGGGTGTCTGATTATCGGATAGCTCCTGATGTAGTATAAACTCCCATTAAAAGGGGAGCAGATAACTTGACTATTAATAGTTATAATATAGATTACCGGGGGCAAGCCTACTTTTTCCCTCATTATTTGAAAGGAAGATATGTACGAGAATCACGAGCATCAATACCGTATACTGATAATAATTGCCGCAATTTGCGAGCTGACTGCGTAAACTGTTTTGGCTTGTGTTGTGTCGCCCTGTACTTTTCAGCTTCGGAAGGGTTCCCAAACGACAAGGACGTGGGTCAGCCCTGCATTAACCTGCAAGAAGATTTTCGCTGTTCTGTTCATAAGAATCTCACGGAACGGGGCCTTAAGGGGTGTGCCGCTTTTGATTGCTTTGGCGCGGGACAGAAGGTTGCTCAAGTCAGCTTTGGCGGCCAAGACTGGCGGAAAGACCCGGAATCTGCAAAGCAGATGTTCGAGGTATTTCTGATTATGCGGCAACTTCATGAGTTGCTTTGGTATCTGACTGAAGCGCTGACATTACAACCAGCCAGGCCTATCCATGGTGAGCTCAGATCCATGCTTGACGAGACGGAATGCCTCACTCATCTCAGCCCCGACTCTCTTTTGAAACTGGACGTGGCAGGACACCGAAGATATGTTGATACCTTAATCCAAAAGACTAGTAAACTTGTACGAGCCGAAGCTCGTCGTGGGCAGGAAACTCATTCCGGGCGTCAGAAGACATTCAGACCAGGAGCAGATCTTATTGGTGCCGACCTCAGAAGAATTGACCTCAGAGGAGCAAACTTGAGAGGCGCCTGCCTTATTGCTGCTGATCTTAGAGGAACTGACCTGAGTGGGACCGATTTTATTGGGGCTGATTTCCGAGATGCCAATCTCAAAGGGGCCGATCTTGCCAGGAGTATCTTTCTCACTCAAGCTCAACTCAACGTAGCAAAGGGGGATACCAGCACCAAGTTACCTTTGTCACTATCTCGCCCATTGCATTGGAAAGATTGCAAATGAGCGAGTATGTCCTTATTTAACTGCTTCACGTAATTTCTCCCAGTACTGCTCGTCCTCAAATCCCATACGCCAAATAGCCACACCGCGCAGCCCGTATTTTTTAGCTAAGGCTACCTTACGGGTAACGCTGAACCCATTTTCAAACCAAACCTGATGCTGGGAACTGCCAACCCAATAATTAAAATATGCAGACTGGGAAGCATCATCCCATTTGATAGTTGCTTTATGATTGCGGGCATCTTGCAGTGCTTCCCGCATACTGATGTATTGAACTTCACCACCGGTTTCCACTGGCCAGTCATAGCCATAGGCACCAATGCATACGGTCAATTTATTGGCGGGGATATATTTCAAGGCTTCCCTTATATTTTTTTCCACCCAATCATAGGGAGCTACCGAACCAGGGCCTGTGAATGCCGCATGTTTGTCATAGGTCATGATAGTGATAATATCGGCTAATTGACCCAGAGCACCATAATCATAGGCTGCGCCAATCTCCTCCAGGCCATCCAATTTGGGCATGACTGAAACTGAAACAATCTTCTTTTGTGCATGCAGGCGTTTGGCCAGATCACGAACGAACACGGTCAAGTCGTCCCGGTTTTCCTTAGGCAGCAATTCAAAATCAATATTAACACCGGAATATTTGTTCTTCATAACCGTCTTAACAATGTTGTTAATTGCAATTTCTCTTGCCTGCGCATTGGTTAGAACATTTTGGTTTACCGTATTTTTATTAATCAAGGGCATCAGTTTTACTTCAGGATGTTTACTTAATATTTTTGCGACTTCCGGCTCATAGCCTACTGCCGAAATTAACAAATTTCCGTTTGGTTCCAGTGTATACCAATAGGGCATAAGTATGTTGATATCACGGTAATGCTTTTTAAGAGATGGAATTCCATAGGTGAATTTGTTCCAGCCTTTTTCATAGAAGGCCATTACTTGCAATGGCTTTTTTGTGGGTAGCAGCGGCTTTTTCGAAGGGCTAATATTTTTTTGTGCAGCTAAGCTTATAATCAGCAATAAAACAATTGCTGCTCCCGCTAACCAATAATAAGGATATTTCTTAAGATAATCTTTAAAAGAATCCATTATGATATAACACCTCCAGAATTATCATGTACAAAACCGAAGGTGCTTATACAGTTTTTGCTGTCTGAGATTCTGTGGAATCTTTCACGCTTAGCAGATAATCAAATGTGATCAAGTCAAGCAATTTTGTATGTCCTTAAGTGACTTTAACTGACTTTGATTATTGGAATCATCTTTATCAGTTTGCATGGGAAACAAAACCGCATTAGTACTGTTGGCCGCTAAATGGTTTAACGGATAGGACAATTAAAAAAATTCCACTAGAAAGAGGAATACGCGAGTTTTTGTCGAAATAAATCCGGATATAATTTCGGGGAGGGTATGTATATGATAACAAATAAAACGATTCGAAAAGTTTGGGTTATCGTACTTATGTTGGTTATGAGTACAATGTTGCTATCCGGCTGTGGTGATAAGGCACAGACACAAACGGACAATCAGCCCGTAAAGTTTAAGATCGGGCACTGTACCTGGGTGGGCTACGGTCCCTTGTATATTGCACAGGAGAAGGGATTTTTCAAGCAGCATAACATCGATCCGGAAATGGTTATCATCGAAGATGAATCTCAGTATGCTGCAGCGATCACTGCAAATAAAATTCAGGCTCTGGGCAATGTGGTCGATCGTGAAGTTATCCATTATGCCAATGGTGCACCCATAAAATTTATATGTGGAATGGACCAATCCTTTGGAGGCGATGGAATTATTGCTTCCGGTGACATAAAAAATGTAAAGGATCTGGAAGGAAAGACGGTAGGATTGGACAAGGCGTCTACCAGCTATTTCTTTTTCCTGGCGGTTCTTGATAAGTATGGGGTTGATGAGAGCAAGATTAATATTCAAGAGATGACGGCGGGTGATGCCGGGGCTGCTTTTGTGGCAGGCAAACTGGATGCTGCTGTAGCATGGGAACCATGGCTTACTCAGGCCGGACAACGCAAAGGTGGCCATGTTCTGATTTCCAGCCGTGATTTCCCTGGTATTATTGTTGATGTGATTTCGATGCGTCAGGACTTTATTAATCAAAACCCGGAGGCGGTTCAGGGTCTGGTTGAAGCTTGGAATGACGCGATTGACTATTATAAAAAGAATCCTAATGAGGGAAACAAGATCATGGCCAAAGCCCTTTCTCTCAGCGAGGAAGAGGTAGCGGATATGGCTAAGGGCGTGCGGTTCATGGGAAAAGAAGAAAATAAAGACTTTATGAACCCGGCCTTGTCTAAAAATACATTGTATTCATTGACGGATATGGCCAGTCGGTTCTGGATGGATAAGAAGGTCATTAACAAAGAGGTTGAT